>JAHEAS010000633.1 GCA_024642645.1 Saprospirales bacterium
TACCCTGTCTCTGGACAAGTTGGTAGCAATTCTGACGGCGTTGTTATTGATTACCGTTGGTTTGGCGCCCCTGGGTACAGCCAGTCCGGCTACCGCCCACTTACGCACGAAACTGGCCACTACCTGGGCCTCCCACACCCTTTCAACGGTGGCTCCTGCGCACTTGACGATGGTATCGGGGATACGCCGAATATTGAAGTTTCCACCCGTGACCTGGCTACCTTGAACTGCGCATCTAGCTACCCAAATGGACCAGTGTCCTGCGGAAATGAGCACATGTACGTCAATTACATGGACTATGTGACAGAGAACTGCTACACCTCCTTCACTGCTGGTCAAGTCAACGTAATGAGGGCTGTTTTGAATGGCACTTCCTCGGGATTTGGGTATGGCAGCCGCAACGGCCTGATTCAAAATGCGCCAGCCCAGTGCTCCATTCCTGCGACGGATGCAGGCATTACGAGGGTGGTCAATCCACAAAACATTTCCTGCACGACGAACCAAATCATGCCAACGGTGACGTTGCGCAATTTTGGCACAAACAACCTTACCTCGACCAATATTTTTTTCAAAATCAACAACAACACACCAGTGAGCTTTGCCTGGACAGGCAGTTTGTTTGCAGGGCAAAATATTGATGTGAACCTTGTTCCATTCACTCCCATGTCTGGGAGCTACACTTTGACAGCTTGGACTACGCAACCAAATGGGCTTGCCGACCAACGGATAGCGAATGATACCACTGTCGCCAATCGGTTTACGTACATCGCCACTTCCCCGCCAATGGCGGAAAATTTTGAAAATGAAACTTCTTTTCCAACCTCTGAGGGTATTTTTCAACTGAACGTGAGCAACGATGACTTCGTTTGGCAGTTAGTGGATTCGGTTTCGGCATTTGGAAAAGGAAGTTATTCTGCTGTTTTTGACAATTACCACGACATCAACGGTACAAACCCTTTTGGCACTATTGACGCCCTGATTACCCGGCATTTTGACCTGACCAACATGACAGGCTCCATGCTAAAATTTGATGTGGCTTATGCACCATATATCGAGGACATTGGCGATAGCTTGATAGTGTTGGTTGCCACCGATTGCTCACAGAATTTCAACCAACAGGTTTATAAAAAGGGCGGAATGAGTTTGGCAACAGCGCCGATAACAACTAGCGAATTTACCCCAACTGCTTCGCAATGGCGAACTGAAATCGTTGACTTGAGCGCCTTCGATGGCATGACGGATTTGACGATTGCTTTGGTAAACAAGTCCGCATTCGGGAATCGACTTTTTGTGGACAATATCGGAGTGGGAAGAAACTGCAACCTACTAACTGCCACCGTCACGAACCTCCAACCCGACGATTGCACGGCAACATGCACAGGTGCGGCCACCATCCAAGCCACCAGCCCCAACGGTGGGCTGCACTATCGCTGGGAGGGTTTCCCGGCTGGTTTTGACCAAGCTGCCAACAGCCAACTTTGCGAAGGAAACACCACGGTTACGGTCTCCGATTTGATTGGCTGCGCGGTCGAAGTGGAGGTGCAAATTGCGCAGCAACAACCACCTGTGCTTGCCAAATCTTCCACGAACGTCACAGTTTACAATGGCATGAATGGCACAGCCACTGTTTCAGTTAGCAGCGCAACTGCACCTTACAGTTATGCTTGGAGCAATGGTTTTCAGGAAACCAGCAACAACAATTCCTCTACGGCAACGGGCCTGGCAAAAGGCGATTACACGGTCACAGTGACGGCTGCCAACGGCTGCAGCAAGTCCACTTTCGTGACGGTCGGTAGCGTTTGCGATGGCTTCAACATTGGACTCAATGGCACAAACGTGAGCTGTTTTGGTGGAAGCAACGGGCAGTTGATGGCAAGTCACGTGGGAGGTACGCTGCCGTTTGCCTACACTTGGAGCAATGGCCAAACGGGCGCTACTGCGACTGGCCTCACGGCAGGTGTCACCTACACAGTCTCAGTCGTGGACGCCAACAGTTGCCCAACAACGAGCATGGCTTCCGTTTTTCAACCAAACCAACTGCAAGTCATGGCGACCGCTACCGATCAAACGCTCAACGGCGTAAATGATGGAACGGCGACAGCAACCACGAGCGGAGGAGTTATTGGGTACAGCTATCTTTGGAGCAATGGGATGGTCGGCAACCCAATCACAGGGCTGGCGCCAGGAACCTACACAGTCACAACCACTGACGCAAACGGCTGCACCGCCTCTGCTTCTACCAATGTCAATTCCGTCAGTTGCGCCGGGTTTGTTGCTCTTTTGACCATTAACAATTTGAATTGCTTTGGGGTAAACAACGGTTCAGCCACGGCAGCGCCGACAGGGGGAACTTCGCCAATATCCTATTTATGGAGCAACGGGGCAACCACCGCCACTGCCCAAAATTTGCCCGCTGGCCCAATTTCAGTTTCAGTTTCGGATGGGCTTGGCTGCACGGTGCAATTGCAGGGCGTTGTTACACAGCCTTTGCAGCTAAATACGAATGCCACTGCCACCAATGAAACCATGCCCGCAGCAAACGATGGTACGGCCTCCGTCAATCCATCCGGCGGGACAATGCCATACTCCGTTTTGTGGAACACCGGAGCTACTACCCTGACAATCAATAATTTAGTTCCCAACAACTACTCTGTCACGGTCACGGATGCACATGGTTGCACCGCTACGAGTCAAGTGACCGTGGTTTCTTCCACCTGCTTCATTGGTTTGCAATTCATGACTGTGCCTACTACTTGCCCAGACCTTGCCAATGGCAGCGCCACGGTCAGTATCCAAACGGGCGGCACTGGGCCGTTCAGTTACCTCTGGTCAAATGGCGGCACGATGGCTACCATTTCCGACATCGTTGCCCAGAATTACCAAGTCACGGTGACGGATGCGGGTGGCTGCACTGCCACTGGTCAGGTAACGGTGAATTCCAATGACACAACACCGCCAACGATTGAAATTTTGAGTCAGGTACCAATCGTTTTGGGAGCTAATGGCACAGCGATTATCGACCCAAGTC
>JAHEAS010000051.1:0-6087 GCA_024642645.1 Saprospirales bacterium
CCAGCAGTTGGGCTGGCAACCCGCCGTTTACCCTGCATCGAATGGCGATGGGTGAACCGATTGGCCTTGGACTGTTGCGCACCCAAAATGCCACCGAAGCAGACTATTACCCTGGCCCTCAGCTAGTCCACACGGTGCTGATGGGCGACCCGACCTTACGGCTGCATCCGATTAAGCCTGTAGATAATTTGACAGCGACGGTTCAAGGGCTGGGGTTTCAGCTTGATTGGTCTGCTCCAGCAGGGGAGGTAGTTTCGCATTATCTGGTTTACCGGTTCGACAGTTTGGCAAGTGACTTCATCAATATCAGTCAAGTGGTTTTGGACACTTTTTTTGTGGATTCGGTTGGGCCTTTGGATGATAGACTTTACATGGTACGGGCTGTAAAATGGGAGACTTCGGGTAGCGGTTCGTACTGGAATTTGAGCTTAGGCAGCTTTGTGAAATCGATTGACCCATGTGCTGGCCAGAATATTTTGGAGGAGCAAATTGTCTCCATTTGCGAAGGCCAAATTTTTGAATGGAATGGTTCAATTTACACACAATCAGGTGTTTATGAACAAACCTTTCCTTCTGTGAGCGGATGCGACAGTTTGGTCAGGGTCTTTCTAAATGTGGAATTTTCTCCTATTGTCTCAACAATTCTCACGATATGTGAAGGAGAGAGCATCATGATTGGGGACAGCATATTGATGGAACCTGGAAACTATGAATTCGTCCTGACCGACTCAATGGGCTGTATTCAGCATTGGGAGGTTCTGCTGATTGTCCATGAGAATTATGAAATAGAAATTGACTCGAATTACATTCCACCCATCGTCATTGACGGAGTTTCGCATTCAGATGATTTCAGTTATTCGGTTAGTTTTTCAACAATAGATGGTTGCGACAGCATAGTCAATTACAATCTTCATCCACTGGTCGGTTCGAGCGAGGAGGTTGCGGAGCAGGACATAAACGTCTTTCCAAACCCAAACGACGGTCATTTTTTCATTGAAAATAAATTAGGCCATGGACCGCTTGAAGTGGAGATTTATAATGGGGTGGGGCGGTATATTTTTAACCAAAAAATCTTGGCGGTGGAACGAAGCGAGTTTGATTTCAACAAATTGCCGAGCGGCGTTTACTGGCTGAAAATCAGACTTTTAGATACGGTTATCACGAAGCGGATAATTTTGATGAATTAGACTGTGTTAGAATTTTAGGCTTCTATTTCTATTTCTATTTCTATTTGAAATAAAGAAGCCATGTTAGCGTCAAAGAATGCTAACATGGCTCTTAATTTAAACTTCACTAAAAGCTTATAAAAAGCTATCCAATTAATATTAACCTATGTTGCGGATGCTGGTTGATAAGGGTTGATTTAGTTGATAAGGGTTGATATTTAGCAGCTTGGGGGTAAAATCAACCCTTATCAACCTCATAAACGCCATCAACCAGCTCAAGTCTTAAATTATCCGCAATTTGAATCAATATTAATTCCAAAGCCTCGTAATATTGAAACCAATCAAGAAATCGCTATTTTGGTTCTTGACGGTATTCATCTGAGGCACTAAACTTTTGTAATTTCCAACAAAAACCTGGAAGGCGTGGGAGCTTGAAACCATCTCAAGGCCAAATCCAAAACTTGGTTCTGGCTCGTTAAAATATTGGTTGGATAAAGGAAAATCATAGCTTGAAATCACCGACATAACATCTGTAAGCTTCACCCTAAGCAAAGTGGACATTCCAATTTGCTTGTTTTCCATCCTTCCAACAAATTCGCCTTCAGGGCTGTAAAAATGGTCTGGGTAGTTGAAATAGGAGAAATCTCCTGCAACCTGAACCGATACATGGTCATTGAGTTTCCTAGCTACCATTAACTGGTTGAAATAAGACCACCTATCCAGCGATTCATTGTATTGTGTGCTTTTCATTTCTCTTGTGTCAACCCCAGCAACCCCTAAATAAGTTACGCTTACAGGAGAGCCACCACTCCGGCCTTGTTTTAACAACGCATACTTGGCCAGAAAGTCCCACATTTTTCTTTCTTTGGTAAAGCCAAAGCCCACCATAAGGTTTTCTACTGGTGTATAATTTAGCCCCATGCGGATATTGGATGGGGAAAAAACGCCGTAGAATTCATCGTAACCAGTATTGAAATTGCCAAAACGGTGTTGAAAGTCCCATTCGAAAGTTCCTTGAATTGGGACAATAACTGTTTGGTCATCAATCAGCCAAATGCTTTCGAACATGTTTTTTACTGGCCGAGTATCCTTCACCGGCTCACTTTCTTCCTGAGCGTTTATTGAATATACCGACAAGAATAATGCTGCGAGTATGAGCAGAAATTGCTTGCTGTTTCGAGTTATCCGTTTCATTTTAGGAAGATTTTAAAAGCTTAAAAGATGAAATAAGAAAGGTGGCCTCAACCTTGAAGCCACCTTTCATGGCTAGCTAATCGTGGTTCTCATTATGGATTCAAAGTTTGAAAATCTGCCTGCTAAGAATCCATGTTTGAACTGAGATACCTACTTGTTATTGAAGAGCAGCTATCGAATTTAACAAGAGTGCCTTGGCATATTTAAAATTGTGTACACCACGGCTATTGTCTTCTTGGATGAATTTGTAGTTGTACAAAGCGCCTGCTTCATGTCCTTCGAAATCCTGTGGAACAATGGCTAAGTCAGACGTTGCATTTAAGAGACCTCTGTCAACCAGCTTGGTTTTGAGCTGAGCCAACAAAGCTTCAATCTCTGCCTGCTTAGCATCAACTAATGTGTTCAGGTCAGCAGCGACTGGGTGGCACTCAACACATGCGGCAGTGTTGATGTTTCCTTCTTCGCTAATAACTCTGAAAGTGTGGCCACCAGATGAAGTTGCTTGTGCAGTACCCATGTGGCAAACGATACAAGCATTTTTGGTGTTGTTCGCAAGCAATGCAGTGTGTGCAGAATTCACGTAAGGCTCTGGTCCTGCTACTTCATAACCATTAAGACCAGGCAGCATTACACCCTGTGGGCCGTGGTGAGGGCCATACCTCGAACTGGTGATGTTAACCGTTCCACCAGTGGCTGGGTCTGGCAGTGCTGGAGAAACAACCCTTGACTGGTGGCAACTGATACAAAGGTTTGCTTTTCCTAAGTCCACCGTTTGACCACCTTCCCATAAGGTAACGGGCTCAGATTGTGTGAGCGCCCAATCCTCTTGTGAGTATTGTTGGTGAATTTTGTGGCAGGTGTAGCAATTTTGTGGCAGAGGATCTTTGATGGCCTCAGCTGTGGTTGCAGCTCCTGTAGCAATGCGCTCCAAGAATCCTTGGCTGGTGTGGCAAATTGCACATGAAGTTGCATTTCTATCGTAATGTCCTCCAGTTGCGTGACCAGAATGCTCCCATTGGAACATTTTAGCGGTAATCAATTGAGAGTTGCTGTGGCATTGCAAGCAGTTCTCTGCTGGGTTTACGCCCGTTTCACCTTGAGGGCCGATTGGTCCAGCAGGTCCGATGGGGCCAGCTAATCCTTCATCGCCTTTGCAAGAGAGTAAACTCATAAAGAGTGCTAAGCACAAGATACCTAAAAATGAAGTCTGTAATTTCATGATGTTGGTGGTTTTGAATTAATATTATGTAATGCGTTTTATTTCCTTTGTCATTACGGTGTAAAATTCCTTCAAATCAGGAGATCCGTTTATGACTAACCTCATTGCAAGGGGTGACTTTTGTCACAGTTTTGTCAGTAGGTGTAAAGGTAAAAATGACTATCATGGCAAAAAAAAATTGACATCTTTTTATAAAAAACATCAGTTATTTGAATAGACATGCAGGCTATCATTGGCAGTAGGGAGGTAACTCATACCCAAATAGGTGAAAATTATCGCTAAAACTCCAATGATTACAACCCAGGATAACTTTCGCTTGTCCATGGACGCAATGTTGCGGAAGTGTAGGTACGCAGCAAAAACCAGCCAAGTTATCAATGCCCAATTCTCCTTGGGGTCCCATGCCCAGTAATTAGACCATGCGCTTTGTCCCCACCATGCACCTAGCAAAAGGCCTAATGTCAGAAACAAGAAGCCTAGTTTTGTAATCTGGTAGGTGAAATCACTAAAATCAATTCTTGACTGTTGCCCTAAACTATGGTGCGATGCCATGCCCTTTGGTAGGATAAGATAAAGTACAGCACCAATCCCGGCCACAAACAGTGCCCCATAAGCCACGAAATAAGAAATTACGTGCGGGATGAACATCCAGGTTTGCAGCGCTGGCGGCAAGGCAATAATTTCTACGTCTCTTTTCGTCAAGGAAAAAAGGAAGATGGCCAGTATGCTGATGGAGGATAAGACGCCTACTAGCCTTATTTTGAAGCGCCATTCGGCCACCAAACTGATTAAGGATACCGTCCAAATGGCAAATATCAAGGACTCATAGAGGCTCTTAAATGGCGGCCTGCCTGCTTCAATCCACCGGTCTGTGACCAAGGCGGTGCAAATAAGAAACGCAATGCCGAAACATGCTAATGATAATTGGCCGGCCCATTTCTTATTAACAAATAGTCCCACTAGGTAAACTACAAAAACTAGTGAGTAAGCAAAGAAACTGGCTTTGAACAATTGCGAAGTATAATAGAAACTTTCTTGCATGGCATTTGATTAAAAGGTTTGCTAAATATTCACGGTAAAACCGCATTGGTACTACAATTCCATTGTCCTCCTGAGGTAAAACATGTGTGCGACTCCAGCAACCAATAAAAAGAAGCCAAGGTAGATTACCATCAAACCTGGCTCATGGCTCACACCAATGCCAGAGTAAGTAGGTTTGTCAGGGTCATAGTCGCTTTGGTAAAATCGGTAGCCATCGTAAAGCATCGGTTCATTCACTTTCAAGGACTGTTTTTTTACAACTTCTCCAGCTTTGTTCACCACAGAAAGCTCACTCTTATAAAACTTGGTTTCCTTGTCTTTCAGTGATTCCAAGGCTATAAAATGGATGGTGCCTGGGACCATATACATTGCGGTTCTATCCTGGAGGGAGGATGGATAGATAAAGGAAATCTGGGCTGGACCTCCACTTTTCCATGCTTCAATTTTGGCGACCGGTCTTTTCAGTTCATCACTTTTTGAGGAGGGAAAGGATTTCAGATAGCCTACATTTGGCATCAAGAATCGAACGGAAAACCCTATGCTGTCGCCTTCTTTCATAGGGTAAAACGATGTAGTTTTCAATGGTTCAACGGAAAAGAGACCATTTGTTATGAAGTATATTTTTTCGTTTTTGCCTTCAAAAATAATTCGATTTTCCTTGGCCAATTCAGCGTTAACTTTCTTTGATTCTATTTCATTTTTTAAATCATTTGGCAATTCCCAAAAGAACTCAAGTGATGCACCTAAATTGACGACATCTCCCAGTTCGTTTTTCCCAGGCTTGTTGGTTCGCAATTGGACAAAGGCATCACCTTCGCTTGTTTTTAGGTCAATAAAGATGCCTGGGTCAATGGCTTCAATGGTGTCAGTTTTAGTTGGATACTCGTAATCGAATTCAAAATCAGGGTAGAATTCGGCCATGCGGAAATACATGTCAGTGCCATAAATATGGTGTATTTTACCTTTTTCTAAAGGTAGGGACGCAAGGATTTTTGGTGGTTTTGGGTCGTTATTGCCGCCATGCGATGCCTCTACTGCAAGGCCTAGGGTATCTCGCTTCCATAACTGAATTCGATAATCGGGTTGGTATTTCTCAAACTCAAATTTGTCGAGCCGAATATTGAAGTCAAGCACAGTACTGTCCTTGTAGAATCCAGTATTACCTTTATACAGTTGCACTGTATTTGCCTGTTGTCCCTCTTCCATTTTGATGATGCCACGGAATCCCAAAAAATAATCTGTCCAAAAACCGCACAGAATAAGTATTGGGCTTAGATGTGCTAAATGGAATCCAATATGCTGGAAATCGAATTTTTTTCTGGTACTGGCTTTTACCAAACCAACAGCCAATAGCACGAAAAATGAAACATACCACCAGCTGTGAAATAGGTCATCCAAGTGGAGAAATCCTATTAATTTATCAGCAAAAGTAAGGTAGAGGTTATCCGATTGTTGGGGTATAAAAGT
>JAHEAS010000051.1:6097-11303 GCA_024642645.1 Saprospirales bacterium
AGGCGTTTACCAAACATAGCTAGCCCCCCAATAAAAACAACCACTCCTACCAATAGCCCTAAGCTAGGAGCTTGATAATTGTGATTTATCCAGCTAAAGATGTTTTGAGAAAGGATGCCAGTCAATACGACGAGCAATAAGAAAAGTGCAGCATTCTTTAAAGCTTGCCAGTCCGAAAGATGTGCACCACCGCCAAAGGACGAAGCTTTATTTTTTAATTCTTCCATGTGTTAGGAGTTGATTATTAAAAGGAAATTTGATGGAATTTCCTTTGGCAATGATATCCATAAGGCGAAGGTGCGATGGTGAGATAAATCACCATTATTTTTAACCTTTATCATTTATTTGGAAAGGTTTAATTCAGCTTTTATCCGCTTTTGCGAGGATGAATATTAGGCAAAAAAAAAGGCGACAGATAAAATCTATCGCCTTTCACTTTCATTAATCGAAAGTCTAATTACTTGCGGAAACGTTAATTATTTAAATTCCCTCATGTAATGAACCAATTGCCAGATGTCTTCTTGGTCTGGTATTTTCTTTTTGAAGCTTGGCATATCATCACGGCCTTCGTAGGTTTTGTAGTAGAGGGCACCATCAGACTGTTTTTGGAAAGTAGCAGTTGAAAAATCACCTGCTTCTGTGTCTAATTGTGCAGCTTTAGGTCCATCCCCTAATCCGTCTTTACCGTGGCATGACTTGCAGTGCTTGGTCCAAAGTGCAGCAGCAGCTTTTTTGTCATATTTCACCGTATTCTCCATTTTCTTGTACTTATCAGGTACAGGCCAAGGTTTGGTTTGTAAATCGGTGGTCACGAAAGCCATACCAACGAGAGCGGCTGTGATGAGCATGAATGCTGAAAAAATCTTACTTTTCATATCGAATGATTTTATTGTGAATTAAAAGAAAGCTATTCTTTAGAAGCTTGTTTTCAAGTGCAAAGGAACAGGCTTTCTAGTTACTGTTGACGAACATTTATCCCGAAAGTAACTGATTATTATCATTTTCCTTGTCACTTTTTTTTTGAGCTGCCAAAATTAACTTGCTTTCTTAAGTTGAGAGAGTTTATACAGGACAATTGCATAATGCCCCCAAACAGCGGCCATCAAAACAAAGAAGGTAATCACCATCCAACTAGGAGGGTGGGGGCTCCAAAGTGATTTTGGCAATTCACTAATCTCGTAAGAAATAGGCCTACCCCAAGCTTGGATGGTTGTAGCTGCAATATTTCCGTATTCCTCGTAATCTTCAATTACAGCAGTGATGTATAGGTTGCCTAAATCGTCGCCAGCCAAGTCGGTAGGGAAGTCAATATCGACATTGCCTTCTTCATCGGTCGTCCCCTCACCAACTTTCAGCCGTCCCACCATCCTTTTTACATAAACTACAACGTCTGCCTCCGCTATTGGTGTTTCGCCTTCCGGTGAAGGTGCCGTTACATTCAACGAAATAGTGATGGTGCTATCTTCTTTAACCGGTGTTAATTTCATACTGGCCCTCAGGATATTGGCATCTCCATCACTTTCTTCCAACTCATCGTTTCCTGCAAATCGGGCTGCGAAAGCAAGGTATCCATCAGCGTTGAGCGCCATCGCCTTTGTGCTGATTCTAAATTTGGCAATGCCTTTTGCATTGGTCACCACCTCGCCCAATGCTTTCTCATCTTCATCGCCAATAGCGAAAAAGCCGACTTTCTCATTTGGAACAGCAGCCCACGACTTGTCCATTTTTGCCCTTAACAATCCTTGGAGTTCAACGGTATCCCCTAAGAATTGGGTGGTGCTCAAGCTCATTTTCGAACTGAATTTTTCAGGCTCGTCAGCTTCTTCAGGCTCTTCAGCTTCGGCTGCTTCTTCGGTGGGCTCCTCCTTGGCTGGTGGGTCTTGTGCAAAAAGATTGCTTGGTGTTAGCCAAAGAATGAGTAAAAGCGCAAATACCGTTTTACCAAATGATGTCAGTAGTTGATTTATTTTAGAAACCATGACAGTTGTTTTTTAGATTAATCCAAATAGATTCCAGATACCATTTTGCTTTTATGCCTTTTCATCATCAATATAGTCAGAGGTAGGTACGATGGTTACCAATTTTGACGATATGATAAAGATGAGAAGGAATGTAGCAATGCCTGCAAATGTCAATGCCCATTCCTGCCAGGTAGCAACATAGTGGACATACTCCATTCTGGTATCTTGTACAGGAAGCAACGGCGTTTCCAAGGTTGGCACTACTATCAGGTATCGCTTTACCCACATGGCTAGCACCATCAAAAGTGCTGAGAATGCTATCGGCCCGGGCTTCCGTAATTTCGGCAATGCAACTACTATTATCGGTAGGACGATGGCGAACAGGTTGGAAAATAAGAACCACCACCCGTACTCACTGGTATCAAATAGCTTTGATAATACCTCTGAGTCCCATTTTTCGGAACCATACCATCCCGTCAGGTATTCTGAAAAACTGAAATACCCATAACCTGCTGCAAGAACAAGCATGATAAATCCCATGTAAGTAAAATGCTTTTCGGTCAAGTATTCTTTCAGATTATAAAGCCTTCTGAAAGTCCACATAATGACAATGATAACTCCGACCCCAGTGAGAATAGAGGCAATCACGAAGTAGGGGCCAAAAATGGAACTGTGCCATCCTGGCCGCAGCGTCATGCCGAATATCCATGAAAGCACCGAGGAGATGATAACGACCAACGGAATCATGACGATAGCCAATAGCTTGGTCGCAGATTTCAATTGTTTTTTCTGTACTTCTGTTCCCTTATATCCAAGAGATAGGGTTTTGTAAAGTTTCCTTTTCCAGCTTGGGATGCTGAGGAATTCTGCATCACTGTACAAAGAAAAATCCCTAATCAATGTCAAGTACAAATAAAGGATTGCTCCTACCAAATAAGTGCATATGGCCATCACGTCCCAAGTAATAGGTGACTGAAGGCGGGGATAAAGGAACAGGTGGTGCATCCGGTCGAATCTTCCGATGCAAAGCAAGATAAATATTGGGCCTATCAAGCCTGCTGCAATGGTAACCAGGCCAGCAATGCGCACAATAGGCCTCCGCCATGGAACTTTAAAAACATAAAGCACACCAGACAAAATGGCTCCGGCATAACTGATACCAATAAAGAAAATGAAATTGGCGATGTACAACCCCCAAATGACGTTGTCCCTCATACCTGTAACGACATGGCCAATAGCAATTTGTTGGTACAGGGCTACACCTCCTGCAACAATGAATAGCAACAAAATGGCTATCCAAGCCTTGGTGCCGAGACTGATTTTTTCGATTTGCGGAGCAAAATATTTGAGTCTTTCGTTGGCTGAAATGGAAGCTTTCATAATTATTAGCAGTTGTTAGTTGTTGGTTGATTATTGCCTCCCGTTACTCAATTAAGCAAGGAAAAGTTATCAAACAGCAACAGCTTACATGACATCATTAAACCGATTCTTGATATTCTCTGGTAAGTCGTCAAGACCACGCTCTACCGGGAATAACCGGTCGGTAGGCGGTAGGTACCAAACCCGGGGCTGAGTACCTAGGTCTTCCATGAAACGGTAGCCCGACTTGTCTTTTATCAATTGTGAGAACCTGACTGTTTCTTCTCCATTGGAGACCACGTCTTCATTTTCATCACCAAAATAGAACACGCCATTTGGGCAAGCTGTGACGCAGTCGGGAAGTTGGCCTGCACGGACCATATCCGGACAGAAGTCACATTTTTCAACAGTACCAACTTTGCTTGGAACACTGGTTTCTGGTGAGTAACATAGACCAGCAACTTCTTCGGGCAGGTCTGGTTCGCTCCAGTTGAAAACCCGGGTGGAATATGGGCAGGCTGCCATGCAAAATTTACAGCCGATGCACCGGTCGCTATCAATTAGAACCAATCCATCTTGACGCTTGAAGGTGGCATCCACCGGGCAAACTTTCACACAAGGTGGGTTGTCGCAATGGAAACAAGTTTTTGGGAACCAATAAGGCGCCGACTCCGGATTGTCCATCATCAGTTTCACCTGGAGCCACTCTTTTTCTTCTGGCAAATGGTGCATTTTCTGACAGGCTGTGACACACTTGCGAGCGTTCCCGCATTTTGCAAGGTCAATCACCATCACGAATTTGCGACCTGGGATACCATGCCGAGCTTCCTCGTTTGATACGCCCACGGTTTTGTGCACAGGCTTAAGGTGCTTGGAATCTACCTCAACTAACTTTCCATCGGGCGAAAGCAGCTTCACCTTTTTTCCCTCTTCCTCTTTCTTGCCACAGGAGCAAATGGCGCTCCCACATGCAGCAGCGGCAGCTCCTAAAACAGTGAGTTTTATGAAGTCCCTTCTTTCATTCCCGTGTGTATTATCAGAATTTTGCATGGTATTCTTTTTGAAAATTTGGCAAAAAAAGTATTGGAAACTAGTGGTTACACTATCTCCGAATGATTACTGTTTCACCTGATTTGTCCAATCAAGTATTGATTCATTAGTTACTTTATGTCCTGTGCTCATTGCGTCCAGAACGCTTTTGTCAACTTCCACTAATTGTCCATCAGGGGTGAGCATCTTTACTGTTTCACCACTTTCCAATGGTGTTTTTGCTTCCGCCTTTCCAGCCAATAAACTGGCACCTCCCAGTAACCCAAGCGAAAGGAATTTGCGGCGGGAGGGTTTATCATTCTTCATGTTGCTCATTTTGAAAAGTATTTAAATGATAAGGCAGCCGTTTTGGTGGTTCGTAAACCGGTAGTAACTGACCGCCGTATTTCAAAATTGATTCTTAAAAATTCCAAAGCCTGGTCATGTTGAACCCAATCAAGATGCCACCATCCTTGTCGAAGGTGAATTTGTTTTGGTTGAAAACATTATTTCGTTGTGGGATTAGGCTACTGTAATTTCCAACGAAAATCTGAAATTGGTGGGAGCTTGAAGTCAGTTCAACGCCCAGTGATATATTGGGTTCTGGGTCAACTTCTTTCACATTGTGCTTCGTCAATGGCTGGTCGTAGTTGACGATTATATTAATCCAATCATGTACCTTGTATTTGGCGCCGACGGCCAATGCGTAATGGTCATTTTTCAATTTCCCCTGAACTTTGTTCTCGGGTGTTTTATAGGCTTCTACGGCGTTGAAGTGGGATACACTGCCCGCTACTTGCAAAGAGAAATTGTCGGTAATCTTGCGGGCCAGTATCAAAGAGTGGAAATAGGAATAG
>JAHEAS010000634.1 GCA_024642645.1 Saprospirales bacterium
TTGCCGCCAATTTGAAAAAAATCAGCCTTTGGGTGTTTGGCCTAGGTATGTTCCTAGTGCTGGTAGCCATTGCGCTCATCTTGAACACTGTGCGGCTTGCACTATATGCCAACCGTTTTTTAATTAAAAACATGGAATTAGTTGGTGCATCGTGGAGCTTCATCAGCAGGCCTTATTTGAACCGCAGTTTTTGGCAAGGGTTGCTTTGCAGCTTTTTAGCAATCCTTGGACTAACGGCGCTGCTTTACTTTGTTTTCAAGGACGTTCCAGATATGCTATCAGCTATCAACATAACAGGCGTAGCGATGGTATTCGCTTGTTTGTTGGTGCTTGGGTTCTTGATTATGCTGACAAGCACTTATTATGTTGTAAAAAAATACCTGCGAATGCGGGTCGATGATTTATATTGAGACGGTTTCGAGTTGTGAGTATTGAGTTTCAATTCGGACTTTATCAGCGCTGGAATTTTGAACCTTTGGCCATAGCCGGGGTATAGGTTTGAAAAAAAATAAAATGAGTACCAAGAAAAAAGTAATCGTCACTACTACGCCGAGGGCATCACAGGCAACCACCCAACGGGTAAAAACCCCAGCTTCTTCACCGAAAAACACGGAGTTGATATTTGGTAAAAAGAACTACTTGCTCATGTTAGTAGGCTTGGCACTGATTGCCGTCGGCCTGATGCTAATGAGTGGGGGAGCCATGCCTGATCCAAATACCTGGGATGAGAGCCTGATTTATAGCAGTCGTCGTACTTTGTTAGGGCCTGTTGTCATCTTGCTTGGCTTGGTGGTGGAAATCGTGGCGATATTCAAAAATCCAGGCCTCGAATCATCAGCAATGGAGGAAGTTGCTTGATTTTTTTGGTCAGGTTAGCTGATGTTGGTAAATTCCTCTGTGTAAATGGCTGGTTTGTGGTATTTTTCGGTGCCAGTTAATACATGCTGGAATTGTTTGGTAGCGAGCTGAGCTCCATCAATTCTTGTTAAAATTGAATAAATGGAAGACCCTCTGCCGAGTCGAAGTTTCATTGACGGCACATGCCTTCTGGTCAACAAACCCCAAGGCTGGACATCCTTCGACGTTGTAAACAAAATTCGTTCGGGACTTAAGCACAGCTTGGGCTTGAAAAAAATAAAGGTCGGCCATGCCGGTACACTTGACCCTATGGCTACCGGGCTGCTAATTATCTGTACCGGAAAAAGCACGAAAAAACTGGCCGATTATCAAGGTCTTTCGAAAGAATATAAAGGCACAATAACGTTAGGAGCGACCACGCCATCCTACGACGCTGAGACTGAACCTGACGCCATTTTTCCTACTGAGCATATTTCAGAAGAATCACTTAACACAGCTCGACAAAGCTTCATTGGCGATATTGAGCAAGTGCCCCCCATGTTTTCTGCTATCAAAGTTGACGGACAGCCACTTTACAAAAAGGCTCGTCAGGGCATCGTTCTTGAAGTGGCCCCAAGACCCGTCACGATTTATGAATTTGAATTCACGAACATTAACCTGCCCACAATTGATTTCAGGGTAAAATGCAGCAAAGGAACATACATTCGCTCCCTGGCTTTTGACCTTGGAAAAGCACTGAATAGCGGCGGCTATCTCTCGGAACTCTGCAGAACCAAGGTGGGTAAATTTAATATAGAAGATGCATGGGACTTGGAGGCTTTGATGGACCATATTGAAGATTTCGCCTCCAATTCTACGACCTGAATATTATTTTATAACTGAAAAATCAGCGCCTTCATTTAGTTTTTTGCGCTACCTAACTGCACTTGAAAGATTCCTACCTGACTTTGGCTGACCATTCTACCGGAGATTTTCGGGACAGGGGAAGCAAATTCCTGGCTTATGCTTGGCCTATTCGTTCTGAAGATGAAATCCAAGAACACATCGCTGTGCTTCGAAAGCTGCACCCAAAGGCAAGGCACTATTGTTTTGCTTACCGAATAGGCTTGGACAATAATAATTTTCGGGCAAACGACGACGGTGAACCAAGTGGAACAGCAGGCAAGCCTATTCTAGGACAGATTGATAGTTTTGGCCTGACCAATGTATTTATTGTTGTGCTGCGGTACTTTGGCGGCACATTGCTAGGGACTTCCGGCCTCATTAATGCCTATCGCAATAGCGCACAGGATGCCCTTCAAAAGGCTAGTATTGTTGAAAAACTAGTGGAGGATGTTTACCGGCTTACATTCATTTACGATATTATGCCCGATGTGATGACAGCAGTTAAGAAGCTGGAAATCAATGTGTTGAAACAAGATTTTGGAGAAACTGCCGTGATGGAAATTGCTGTGCGGCAAGGGAGCAAGGAATATGTTTTTACCATGTTAAAAGCATACGCAGCTAAGGTGTCGGTGGAAGAAGCAGAATTGATGGATGACGTGCCTGGGCTTGATATTGAATTCCTATTTGTAACGTAAGTATTGAATTATTGAAGATTTTTGAAAGTTTCAATTTTGTTTAATTAAAAAGTCAAAATTTTATTTTAGGTATTGCGTAAATATTCAACCTAATTTTTACCTTTGGCTAATTACTAGCCCAATAAAAAACCTAATAATTAAGCACAGTCTTACCCATTCACGCAGTATTAAGATGATTTCTGCACTATTTAACTGCTCTATGCGCTGAATTTTGAAATGCGCTAATTGTGATTCCATTAAAATAGAATTCAAGTGATTGATTATCAGTCATTTGTTGTTTGATAATTTTCATTTCTTAAAATCAAAAATTGCCCTATGTCTTCACGTTTGGCGTTACTCCCAATCGGGTTGTTCGTATTGTGGGCTGTTGTGTGCCAGCAATGGTATGTGTGCCACATAAAGCAAGTCTGTGGTGACAAGACCATCGTCGAACCACCACCTCCTGCTGCGGATAATCGCCCTATCGTATTTTCTTGGTCCGCAGCTGACCCAGAAACACGGCCTACCTGGCAAGCCTACCGGGACTCCATTTTATCGAAACTCACAGCAGGCAAATTGCTCGAAATTGTTGGTT
>JAHEAS010000635.1 GCA_024642645.1 Saprospirales bacterium
TTGATTTCTTTCTTGATGCGAGCAAGTTCAGCATCTTTGTCAGCAGCTGCTTTCCGAGCTTTATCGGCATCCATTTTTGCAGAATCCACGTCCTTGCGAAGGCCGTTGATGTCAGATTCAAACTTTGACTTTTGGCTGGCCATGTCTGTTTGAAGTGTAGTAACTTGGCCCTCCAAGTTGTTTATTTGCTTTTGGCTCTCAGCCAAGGAGTTGGCCATTGCAGTTTTCTCATCCATTAGTTGCTGGAATTTCTTCTTGGAAACGCAGGAAGGAAGTGCAAGGACAGCTACCATAACGATTGTCAACAATCGAAGTGTTAAATTCATTCTCATTTTAGATATTTATTTTTGTAATGAAAAAATTTGGATCGTGACCCATCAAAAATACGAAGTGAAAAATTCGGAGTTTTTTTAGCCCAAAAATTCTCCTGCCATTTTTACAAATGGAGTTACTCGTTTTTATTCAGGTCATGCCAGTTGAAAGTTAAAGTGGCAATTTTCCACTTTGTTCAGCGAGCAAAGGTAAAGACTGGGACTTATTTTTGGCACTATACATTCAAATAGTTATTTTTCGCATAGGATAAAGCGACAAAAACAACGTGAATGATTTCAGTTTGACACCCAAAAAGTACGAGATACATTGATGAAGTGGCCATCATCTTGCACAGAGGCTGTGATAGTGAACTTACCGCCAGGCTTCGATTTTTCTATAATTGTGACAAGCTCTTCACTAATGCCGCCACGACTTGTGGCGGTCGTTTGTCGCTTACTGCGAGTGGTAAATGTGAACCCCAGTTCGTCCACATAGTGGGTATCACCCGATGGCCCACGCACGTAAACACTAAAAGGTAAGTTGCGGGAGAGTTGCTCCAGGGTTACCGTATCGCCAACGATATCACCCCATGTGATGGTAAACCGATCTGCAAGCGCACGGTCTGCATTTCGCAGTGAAAACTGAATAGGCAGGTTGAGTTTAACTTTGACAGGTTGTGTCCCTTGAATTCCTGGTTCCCAAGCGGGCATGGCCTTAATGATTGCCAATGCTGCTTCACCACAACCGCTACCGATGTCCATTAATAGTGTAGGGGATTTTACATGGCCGTTTTCATCTACGACAAAATTCACGTAAACTGTCCCTTCCACATTATTAGCTTTTGCTTCTTCTGGATACTCTAGTTGGCGAGAAATAAACTGAACTAATGCTCGGTCTGAGCATTTCTTTTGAGCTTCCGCATCGGCTTCCTGACTGGTGCAGTTGCCAAAGCTGGGCATTTTATCCACATGAGTAAATACTGTGTCCGCAGCGTATTGCGACCAAAGTAATTGGCAAAAGAGCATTGCCGGAAGGAATGCCATGAAATTTTTTCTCACAGTTTAATTCTTGAAAAATGAAATCCGGGAGGCTCAAGTGTGTGTAGCGTTTGCTTTTGGCTTCAAAGCAAATTTATTCAAATACTTTGGAATGAATTTTAATTTGGCGAAAAATTGTGCCATTTAATGTAAATCATAACCGGGAGACACCGCCATGAATGGCTAAATTCGCACCAGACTTATTTACCAAACCGATATTCTATGAAAATAACCATCAATTGGGGAATTTTGGCACCAGGCCGAATTGCCCACAAATTTGCCCATGACCTCAAACTGGTATCAGGTGCGAGGCTGCTGGCTGTTGGCTCCCGCTCCCTTCAGCGAGCCAGGGACTTTGCTGGCGAATACGGTGCGCCGCATGCCTTCGGGAGCTATGAGGCGCTCCTCGACTGCCCTGACCTTGATGTCATTTATATCGCATCGCCGCACACTGGTCACTTTGAGCACGCCATTATGTGCCTTGAACGGGGCATAGCGGTGCTTTGCGAAAAGCCATTTGCCATGAATACTGCTCAGGTTCAAAAAATGGTGGAATGCGCTCGTACAAACAAGGTTTTTCTGATGGAAGCCATGTGGACGAGGTTCATCCCGGGGTTTGAAGAAGCAGTGCGGATAGCACAAGGAGGTTACATCGGTCAACTAAGAACCATCCGTGCCGACTTTGGCTTTAAGGCGAATTTCCCCCCTGAACACCGTGTGTTCAATCCAGCCTTGGGTGGTGGCTCGCTGTTGGATGTGGGTATTTACCCTGTATTTTTGGCTACTTTGCTGTGGGGCAAACCAACCAAAATAAAGGCAACTGCAGTTATGAGCAGCCTCGGTGCTGACGACAGTTGCGCCATGATTTTCGAGTATGCAGATAATCGGCTGGCTATTCTCGATTGCTCGTTGTTGGTTAAAACTGAAATCGAGGCTCATATATATGGTGAAACAGGGACGCTTCGTCTCCACAACCGTTTCCTCAACCCTCAGGATTTGTCAGTTTCGTTTTATGAGAAAAGTAGCGAGCATTTTCACTTGCCTCTAACTGGCCACGGGTATTACCATGAAATATTGGAAGTAAATGACTGCCTAAGGAACGGCAAAACTGAAAGTGAGAAACTACCACTTGAGTTCAGCATTCAGTTGATGGAAGTATTGGATTGGGTGAGGCGGGAAGCTGGGATTATATATCCGACAGACTAAACATTTTTACTTTTTTCAAAAAACAAACATGCAAAAGTCAATTTTTACTTTATTAGGCCTTCTAGTTTTTCAGTTCCTGATTGCACAAACTTTCAACAGCTCTACTCTTCCCATTTTCGTCATACAAACCCAAAACAGCACACCAATATTAGATGAGCCAAAAACTACCGCCCACCTCGGTGTCATCTGGAACGGCAATGGTGAAATCAACCACGTCTCCGACCCCTACAACAACTACGATGGCCAAATTGGCATCGAAATAAGGGGGAGCAGTTCACAGTCTTTCCCCAAAAAGAACTATGCCGTGGAGACTCAAAATGCTGACAGCACCTCATTGAACGTCTCATTGCTTGGGTTCCCCAAGGAAAATGACTGGGTGCTGCACGGCCCCTACTCCGACAAAACGCTGATGAGAAATGCTTTGGCGTTCACGATGGCCAGTTGGATAATGCC
>JAHEAS010000636.1 GCA_024642645.1 Saprospirales bacterium
GGAGTTTTGAATACAACCCCTGCCTTTATTTTCGCTCAATTCCCGCTTTCCCTGCAATCTCCCGATGCAAATACCAACCTGATTCAAGCCACCACTCAAGCCATGTCTGCCGTTATTGGCGGCGTTGATGCGCTGACAGTAATGCCTTCGGACATGACCAGTGGCGATGCTGAGCCGACCGATTTTTCACGCCGAATGGCCCGCAACGTACAGCACATCTTGAAAATGGAGAGCCATTTTGATTGGGTGGCCGACCCAGCCGCAGGGAGCTATTTTATTGAAGGTTTGACGGAAAAACTGTTGGAAGGTATGAGGTATGAGGTATGAGGTATGAGGTATGAGGTATGAGGTATGAGGTATGAGGTATGAGGTATGAAAAAAAACGTGCGGCAACCTACTGCCAGCACGTTTTTCTCGGTAAACATACCTCCATACCTCAAACCCCATACCTCAATACCTTTTCAGGCATTCCGGTTGATGCAGTTCAAGTCCTCAAATGCCAGTTTCAGGCGATTGACGAAAGTCTCCTCCCCCTTGCGAAGCCATACCCGGGGATCGTAGTATTTCTTGTTCGGCTTATCATCGCCTTCTGGATTTCCAATCTGGCTTTGTAGGTAGCCTTTTTTTGCTTCGTAATAATCCTTCACGCCTTCCCAATATGCCCATTGCATATCGGTATCAATGTTCATTTTAATGGCACCGTAGCTGATGGCTTCCCGGATTTCCTCCCGGCTACTGCCACTTCCACCGTGGAAAACGAAGTTGATGGGCTGCTCTCGGCTTGTTTTGAATTTCTCCCGAACATAGTCCTGCGAGTTTTTCAAAATGATGGGCTGGAGTTTAACGTTTCCGGGCTTGTAAACACCATGCACGTTGCCGAAGGCAGCAGCAATGGTGAAACGAGGGCTGATTTTAAGCAATTCTTCGTAAGCATAGGACACCTCAGATGGCTGGGTGTAAAGTTTGGAGCTGTCAACATCGCTATTGTCAACGCCATCTTCCTCACCGCCAGTCACGCCGAGTTCGATTTCGAGGGTCATGCCTATTTTGTCCATACGCTTCAGGTATTCCACGCAGACTTCGATGTTCTCTTCGATGGGTTCTTCGCTCAAGTCGAGCATGTGTGAGCTGTAAAGCGGGAAGCCACGCTCAGCGTGAAATTTCTCACCTGCTGTGAGCAAGCCGTCAATCCAAGGGAGCAGTTTTTTAGCGCAGTGGTCGGTGTGCAAAACAACAGGCACGCCGTAAGCCTTCGCCATGGTGTGCACATGCATAGCACCAGAGATGCCGCCCATGATGGCAGCGTTTTGACCCTCGTTGCTAAGACTTTTTCCAGCAAAAAATACAGCACCTCCGTTGGAATACTGAATCATTACTGGGGAATTCACCGCCTTGGCTGTTTCGAGCACAGCGTTGACGGAGTTGGTGCCGATGACGTTCACCGCCGGAAGGGCGTAGTTGTTGTCGTTAGCATGTTGGAGCAGTTCGGTAACTTCGTCGCCGTGCAGTACGCCGGAACGGAACCTAGTGTTGGAAGCGATATTCATAAATTCTATTGTTTTAAGTTAAGCGGCTAATGTAGGAAGATTCACAGTATTCATGAAACCGACACCAACTAAAAAAGGCAGCGCCCGGGTGGACACTGCCTTTTGGCTAAAATTTTTCAATTCTAAAGAACTACGTCAGCAGGTTCTTCTTCTTCCACATCGAACAGCGGCGTCAGCTTATCCGGCATTTCTTTGTGAAGCAATTTACTAAGTTCTTTTAAACTCAGGTTCGCTTTGGCGGAGATGAAGAACATTTCGCCACTTTCCGAATCGTTGAACACCATCATGATATTGTGGATAACATCGCCGTACTCTTGCACCATTATTTGCATGTTCATCCCCTCCGACTTTATCATGATGAGGTCATCGAAGTCGTTTTCCAGCAAGTCTTGGCGCAGTTGGCTGACCTTCTCAGCAGGAATCGCAACGCCTTCCTCAGCGTACATGAACTTGACTTTTCCGAAGTGGCGCATCAATCCAAGTGCCTCTTTTTCAGTATCAGACTCGGATTTGTTGCGGGCTATTTTGCTCCCCAACCGGATGACCCAGCCAGGTAATTTAGCATTTTTAATCCCTTCTTGGTGCTTGTGCTGGCGGTAAAATTTATTCAGCGGTTTGTTTTGACAAACCATGAACCCTGGCAACAACAAAAGCAGGAATATTATTAGATTGTTTTTCATGGCGTTCAGAAGATTTTTTATGAAAGATGCAGGTGCAAAGACTTTACCCCTGTCTCATTAATCATTCTTTTCCTTCTTCCCTTTCTTTTCGCCATCTTCATTGAACGCCTTGGACAACTTGCCAACTTGGCTGAGGTCAATATTTCCGATAAAACTCAGCAGAACGAAGTCTTCGTCTTCGCCACCAACGAGCAGTAGCAGTTCGTTGAGCGTGCTACCATTATTGCCATCTTTCACAAGGAATTTAACGTTCTGGTCTTTGCCCTCTCGTACTTCGAGCAAGGTTTCATAGCCCTTTGTGTTAATGGTAGCAAGGGCTTCCTTGTAAAATTTGGCCCCATCCGTGTCAGTTGTCAGGATGCGAAGACCTTTGAGGTCTTTGACCACCGACATGACTGCTTGGGCCTCCTCGTCGTCAAGGTCGAGCTCCATTTTGTTAATCATCTGGAACATCTTTCCACTGACGTAAACAACGGTAAAGCGCTCATCATCCACATACTTGGAAAAATACTTAGAGATGGCATCTTCCTGCGCTTGGGCAGTACTGGTAATTCCTGCGGTGAGGAACAGTGCGATGAAAAGGATTGACAGGTATTTCATTTTTCAAAAATTAAATAGTTAAAAAAATCGGGTGATTTCGATGGATTGTTGGATTGCTTAATTATTGGGAATGTTGCTAGTATCTCGATAACAATGCAGCAATCCAACAATAAAACAATCAATTAAAGTACTTCCCCACCTTTTCCAGTTCCTTCATCTCTTCGCCAGCCTTTTTTG
>JAHEAS010000637.1 GCA_024642645.1 Saprospirales bacterium
CTGCACGAAAGCATAAAAACGAAGGTCGCCATGACCAGCCGCCTCCGTTTGTCGCCAATAAAACACGCTAAAAACACCGAGCGGAACTAAGAGCCAATAGGCAATCCCACCTTCTTTTTTTCCAATAAAATCATAAATAAGCAAGGCAAACAATGGCATGAACATGAGGGTCATTGGCAGGCGATCCCAGACTAATGTGAGGTTGTCAGGTGCATAGTGGTAATAAGCCGAGCCAATACAAGCTGCCAAAACTCCGATACTGAAGGTAGTAGGAATAAGCCTGGCAACTAGGTCAGTTCGGCTTGACCAATGAAGGATGCTGCGCCAAAGCCCAAATGTTCCGAAAAAAAGCATGGGCAGGTTGCTGGCTACATTCCAAAAATTGGAGATACCCAGCAATGTTCGCTGGTCGGCGAAATCATGGTAAGCCGGGTCTTGCGGTATCGGCCCGGCTAGCCACAGGCCAGTAATGGTAGCCACTACGGCCAAAATGAACAGGTAGATATGAAGTCGTTTCATTCGATTTTTTGATAAAAGTAACCTTCATCGTTATTTAGCGTGTCATTTTTATCAAAAAAAACGGCCCATCCTGAAAATACAGGACGGGCCGAGTTGCTATCTGTTAATATCTTTTACGGACTAATCGCCGTAAGTTTCAAACTCTTCTTCCTCTTCTTCCATCAACATGCGACGCTCCTTGAAGGAATTATGCGCTTCCATGCTGGTCACGAAAAGTTCATCGAACTTGCGCATACCAGTACCAGCTGGTATCTTCTTGCCGACGATTACGTTCTCTTTCAAGCCATAGAGCAAGTCTGGCTTGGCTTCGATCGCAGCAGTGCTGAGTACTTTGGTCGTCTCCTGGAACGAGGCGGCTGAAATCCAGCTTTCCGTACCTAAAGAAGAACGGGTGATACCCTGCAACATGGAACTGGAAGTAGCGGCCACAGCATCCCGGAACTGAACGAGCTTGCGGTCGTTGCGCTTCAGGTAGGAGTTCTCCTCCCTGATTTGGCGCAAATTCACGAGCTGTCCGGCCTTCAAGCGGTTGCTTTCGCCGGGTTCGGTGATGACTTTCTTGTCGTAAATCCAGTCGTTTTGCTCCAAGAATTCCCATTTCTCCACGGCCTCGCTTTCGAGGAAGGTCGTGTCACCTGGGTCTTGGATAGTCACCCGGCGCATCATCTGCCGAACGATTACCTCAATGTGCTTATCGTTGATGGCGATGCCCTGTGAACGGTAAACTTCCTGTACCCCATTTACGAGGTAAGACTGCACGGCAAATGGGCCTTTGATGGCCAAAATGTCCTTTGGAGAAGTAGTGCCATCTGACAGCGAAGTACCCGCCCGTACGAAGTCACCTTCTTGCACGAGTACGTGCTTCGAAAGTGGAATCAGGTAACGGTGTACTTGCTCGTCCTTGGATTTCACGATAACCTCTTGGTTACCACGCTTGATTTTACCAAAGAGTACCTCGCCATCAATCTCAGATACAACGGCTGGGTTCGATGGGTTCCTTGCTTCGAAAAGCTCTGTTACCCTCGGAAGACCACCGGTGATGTCCTGAATCTTGCCTAGTTTCCGTGGTATCTTTACGATTTTCATACCTGCGTTCACACCTTGGTTATCCTCGATGGAAATGTAGGCGCCCACTGGCAAGCTATATCGGCGAAGCTCCTCTCCATCTTTGCTGACAATGGAAATGGCAGGAACTTTCTTTTTGTTTTTACTCTCAATGATGACTTTCTCAGAGTAGCCAGTCTGGTCGTCACGCTCCATACGGAAGGTTACACCCTCTTCAATTGCATCGAATTTGGCGATACCCTGGAATTCAGAAACAATGACGGCGTTAAATGGATCCCACTCACAAATGACATCGCCTTTGGAAACCATTTGCCCTTCCTTGACGTGAATGGTTGAACCGTAGGGAATGTGATTGGCTGAAAACTGGCGCTTGCCTTCTTCATCCGTAATACGTATCTCACCCGTCCGGGAAAGAACCACGTTTAACAAGTCACCATCGTTGTCCTTTAAAGTCGTGACACGAAGGGCGTCAAACTCGATTTTACCGTCAAATTTCGCAGTGATTTCGCTTTCTGATTTGGTTACAGAAGCGATACCACCCACGTGGAAAGTACGAAGTGTCAGCTGTGTACCAGGCTCACCGATGGACTGAGCGGCAATGATGCCCACTGCATCCCCACGCTCGGCGATTCGACCAGATGCCAAGTTTTTACCGTAGCACTTCGTGCAGACGCCACGCTTAGTTTCGCAAGTGAGTACCGAACGGATAGTCACTTCTTCAATCCCTGCATCTTCGACGTATTTTGCAACTGATTGCGTGATATACTCGCCAGCTTTGAGGATGAGTTCATCCGAAACTGGGTGGGAAATATCGTGCAAGGTGTAGCGGCCTTGAATCCTGTTCGACAGCGGATCAATGATTTTTTCATTGTCCTTGAGTGCCTGGGTGGCAATGCCACGCAGTGTATCGCAATCTTCTTCAATGATGACCACGTCCTGGGAAACGTCCACCAAACGACGGGTAAGGTAACCTGCATCAGCCGTTTTCAAAGCCGTATCCGCAAGACCCTTACGAGCACCGTGCGTAGAGATGAAGTATTCCAATACCGAAAGTCCATCCATGAAGTTTGCAAGGATCGGGTTCTCGATGATGGCGCCAGAGTTGTCACCAGACTTCTTCGGCTTGGCCATCAGACCCCGCAATCCGCAAAGCTGCTTGATTTGCTGCTTGGAACCACGTGCACCGGAGTCCAACATCATGAATACAGAGTTGAAGCCCTGTTTGTGCGTTGATAGCTCCTTCATCAGTGCATCCGTTATCCTGTTATCAGCATAAGTCCACTTGTCAATGATTTGGTTGTAACGCTCATTGAACGTGATAAGACCCATGTTGTAGTTCTCCCAAACTTCGTCAACTTCTGACTGCGCCTGGTTAAGGATGCGCTCCTTAATAGAAGGTGTAATCAAGTCACCAAGGTT
>JAHEAS010000638.1 GCA_024642645.1 Saprospirales bacterium
TAAGACGACCAACCAGGTCATCCTCGATATTTCAGCGGACAGCCTGACGGTATCCGCCCAAGACCTTGACTTTTCGAACGAGGCCAACGAGCAACTGCCTTGCACCTACGACGGCAACCCGCTCACCATCGGTTTCAACGCCAAATTCCTTGTGGAAATGCTCGGCGTATTGGAGGCTGGCGAAGTGAAAATGGAACTTTCTACCCCCAGCCGTGCAGGCATCCTGCTGCCTGTGGAAGCAACTGAGGGCGAGGAGGTTTTGATGCTAGTAATGCCGGTGATGTTGAGCAATTAACATGGCTTCATTGTTTTATTGCTTCATTGTTAACCGTGAAAAAATGGAGCCGTGAGTCCCTTCCTCCGCTTGATTTCCCATTTGAAAAACTACAAGCCCCTGCTTGTAGGGAATCTTGTTTGCAACCTCCTGATGGTGGTTTTTTCGGTGGTGAGCATCCCGGCCATTATTCCCTTTCTCAATATTTTGCTCGACCAACAACCGATGGTCACGAGTGCCCCCGACTCGTTCACGATGGGCAATTTTAAGGAGCATGTCAATTATTTTTTGAGCCAAATTATCGCTGAAAATGGCAAGCGAACGGCATTGGCTTATGCCCTTGGGTTGGTGCTGGTGTTGTATTTTTTGAAAAATATTTTTCGCTACCTCTCTCAGTTTTTCCTCTCGCCAGTGCGCAATGGTGTGGTGCGGGACATCCGTCAAGGGTTGTACAACAAAATGCTAGCGCTGCCGCTGGCCTACTTCTCCGAAGAGCGCAAGGGCGACCTGCTGGCTCGCATGTCGGTGGACGTGCAGGAGGTGGAAGCGAGCATCCTCAACGTGCTGGAATCCATCATCCGGGAGCCATTGATGATTATCGGGGCTTTCGGATTCATGGTTTATGTTAGTCCGTCCATGACCTTGGCGGTGCTGGGGCTGCTAGCATTCACCGGTTTTGTCATTGGGCGGATAGGCAAGGTGCTCAAGCGGCAATCGAGGGAAGTGCAGGAGCGGCTAGGTACCCTGATTTCGATGATGGAGGAGGGTATCGGCGGACTTCGCATCATCAAGGGATTCAATGCCGAGGCGTTCCGGTCGGCACATTTCCGAAAGGAAAACAACGAGTACCGGCGGCTGCTTGTTCGGCTGCTCTGGCGACGTGACCTCTCCTCCCCGCTCACCGAATTCCTTGGTGTGGCGACGGTGGCCGTCCTCATCTGGTACGGCTACAGCGAGGTGGAAAAAGGACTGCTCACCGTGCCCACTTTCTTTGCGCTGCTGCTGGCTTTTTTCAGCATGATTGAGCCGGCAAAGAAGTTTGCCAATGCTTTTTACAACGTACAAAAAGGCATGGCTGCCATGGAACGCATCGACGCCATCGAGGCGGCCGACCTGCGGGTACTGGAAAAACCGGACGCCCGACGCATCCAGGTTTTTAAAGATAAAATAGAGCTGTGCAACGTTGGTTTTGCTTACGCAAACAGCAACCGTGCTGCTTTGGAGGACATCAACCTCACTATTTCGAAGGGAAAAATAGTGGCCCTAGTCGGTCCATCGGGGGCGGGCAAGAGCACCCTCGCCGACCTGCTACCCCGTTTTTACGATACCATTTCCGGGGAGATACTGCTCGATGGCCTGGATATTCAAGATTACCGCATCCATGACCTCCGTTCGCTGATGGGCATCGTGACACAGGAACCCGTACTTTTCAACGATACCATTTTCAACAATATCGCCTTCGGAATGACGGGTGTCACTGCCGAAGCGGTAGAACAGGCTGCCCGCATTGCCCATGCCCATGATTTCATCCTCGAAACCCCTGAGGGCTACCAGACCAACATCGGCGACCGGGGTGTGAAACTCAGCGGTGGCCAGCGCCAGCGCCTCACCATCGCCAGGGCTGTGCTTGCCAACCCGCCCATCCTCATCCTCGACGAGGCCACCTCCGCCCTCGACTCCGAATCGGAACGGCTGGTGCAGGACGCCCTCGATGTATTGATGAAAAACCGGACGAGCATCGTCATCGCCCACCGCCTCAGCACGGTGCAGCACGCCGACGAAATCGTGGTGATGCGGGACGGAAAAATAATCGAACAGGGAACGCACGAGGCGCTCATACAGCAGGGTGGGGAATACGGGAAATTGGTGGAGTTACAGTCGTTTTAGGTTATAAAATCTACTGTTTCAAAATCTCATACTCCGTCCGTCGGTTCAGCTTTCTACCCTCCTCCGTCTCATTGTTTGCCGCAGGGACAGACTCGCCAAACCCTTTGTATTTCAAGCGATTAGCCTCCACACCGTTTTGGGTCAAATAGTCGTAAACGGCCTTTGCCCGGTCATTTGACAACTTTACGTTGTCAGATTCGGTGCCGACGTTGTCGGTGTGACCATTGATTTGGATTTTGAGCGTGGGGTTTTCGTCAAGCAGCTTTTTCAAGCGGCTCAGTTCCATGAGACTTTCTTTTTTGAGCGCGGCGGATCCAATTTCAAAAAAGACATTTTTGAGGACAATGGGTTTTACTGAAGGCGAGCCGCCTGCCTCCGGCGAACTGCCGGATACTGGCATGAGTGCAATGTTGAGAATGAAAGGTTTTTCCATTGTACCCGGCTCATTGAGGGCGAAGTTTTCGGAGTAAAACAGGTATTTTTCTTTGGAAACATTGAGGGCGTAATTGCCCCCTGCGGGTAGTGTGACGAGGAAATTCCCATCGGCTTCGGTAGTGGCCGAAGCGTAGGCCTTGCTGGTTTCCAACTCTACAAATTCTATTTTAGCGATGATTGGCTTTTGGGTAACAGCATCTAATACTGTGGCTTTCACAAAAGTCACGGGCATTGGGCGGTCGGCGACTGGCAATTCGAAGCTATAAATGTCCGTTGTGCCCTTGCCCTGTGGGTTGTCAAACGACGAAGTGCCGTCCTTTATGTTCAGTACATCGGTGGCGAAAAAGGCTGTTTTACCATCTAGGCTCACCGATAGCGCTCCTTCATTGCCTTCGGAATTGATGGG
>JAHEAS010000639.1 GCA_024642645.1 Saprospirales bacterium
CGCTCCAGCGACGCCAGCCTATCCACCCCAAAATACGGCGGCAACTGGATGAAACAAGGCCCAAGCTTGCTGCCCAGCCCGCTCATTGCCTCACAAAACCGCTGAATAAGGTCGCCACCCATGCCGAGGTCGGCGGCATGACTGATGCTTTGCAGCACCTTGGGACAAAAGCGGAAATCATCTGCCGCCTCGTCATGCCAGTGCTGCACCGTGAACGGGT
This sequence comes from Saprospirales bacterium, assembly GCA_024642645.1. Lineage (GTDB taxonomy): Bacteria > Bacteroidota > Bacteroidia > Chitinophagales > Saprospiraceae > UBA6168. The sequence continues at coordinate 221 of JAHEAS010000639.1, forward strand.
CGGGGATGCGGTAGTGCGTCGTGTTCAGCTCAATGGTGTTGAACTGACGAGCGTAGTGGCGCAGGTAATCGGGTGTCTTCGTGCCCTTCGGATAAATTTTGCCCACCCATTCTTTGACGCTCCAGCCGGTGGCTCCGATGTAAAGGGAGTTTTGAGTTCCGAGTGCCGAGTTCCGAGTGGACAGCACGGTGGCATTACCCGGCGGTTCGGGAGGGAGGCGAAAGTTTACGCTGGCGATATCAGGCAGTTTGCCGAATTCCATGGATGCGAGATATTTTTTGCAAATAACCTCAAAACTGAGCGGAATCATGTTGCGGCAGCGTAATTTATTGGGCAATCTGAATTGGCTCAACTCGGCACACCTCAATAATTTGGTCGAAGACAAAGCCAAAAAAAACAGTTATTTTTGTCAAAACTGGGCGGTTCCATTTGCCCTTTTTGCCCCCTATTTTCATCAAAATTTTTGAATATGAAAGCATTTTTTACCCTAACCGCCTTCCTTTTAATGGCCAACCTCGCTGTTGCGCAGCAACCCAACAAATGGATGAAGGACGAGAAAAACATTCTGACCGTCACCATCAACAAAGACGCAACCAAGGCTGAACTGCTCGACCTGAAAGACAAGCTTTGGGACGGCTATCAAATCAAGTTCGAATGCCCCAAAATGGAATTCCGAAGGAATGATAAAAAGCTGAAGTACCTTAGCCTCCGGGTCGAAATGCCGACCGGAGAAGTAGGCACAGTGGGCACCTCGTTCGTTGCCCCCGGGCAGGTCATCGGATTCCATTTCGACCGAAATGCAGAGACTTACGATGAGTTCGGGGTTTGGACAAAATGATTTTATGAGGATATGAGGAATCGAGGATTTGAACCGTACACGCTCAAATCCTCGAATCTCCAAATCCTCAAAAGCCAATAAATGCATGAAAAATTCGAAGCACTCATCCAAGGCTACCTCGCCGATGACTATGCTACTTGTGAGGACTTTTTTGACCTAAACTTGATTGCTTCGCTGCGCAAAAACCTCCAAAAAGGCCATGCCGACGGCATGATGCACCAAGCTGGCGTGGGGAAACAGGCCAGTTTTCAGCAGAATCAAAAAATACGGGGCGACGTGATTTTGTGGATGGAAAACGACTCCATTGAACCTTCCGAACTGGCTTTCATGGCCATTGTCACTGCTTTTTACGCCTACCTGAACCAAACTTGCTACACGGGCATCAATGGCAGTGAGTTTCACAATGCCTTGTACGAAACAGGTAGCTTTTACAAGCGCCACCTCGACCAGTTCAAGCTGGATTCCAACCGCCAATTCTCTATGCTCACCTACCTCAATGAAGACTGGAAAGCTACCGATGGCGGCGAGTTGGTGCTGTACTTGGATGGCAAGGAAATCATCATCCAACCCCAAGGCGGACGGGTTGTTTTTTTCAAAGCGGACAAAATTGAGCACGAGGTGCGGCCTGCCAAGCGGGAAAGAATGAGCATCGCAGGGTGGCTACTTAGAGGGTGAGAGGTGTGAGAGCGTGAGAGGTGTGAGAGGGTGGGAGGTATGAGAGCGTGAGAGGTGCGCTATGGAGCTAAGGATGATTTGATTTTGGAGGTAACTTTAAGAATTTCGAGGGCTTCATTTGAAAGCCATTTTAATTCAGTTTTGTCACCAAAATCGGTGGCATCAAAGAGGTCTAACCAGTAAATACATTCATCGGCTTCTTCTACGACAATGCAGATTTTGGCGTACCTTTCATTTTTAGACCTTCCCCGGCAAAAAGCTCTGAAATTCGCACCCACCGAAGTGGCAGATTTTCCCAATTGATAAGACATAATTCTAGTGGCGGTGTTAAATGGCACCGTACCCAAAAATTTGAGAACCCTGACAGCAAAGTCCCTCGTCCGTTTCCTGAATGCCTCATTGAATTCTTCGTTAGTCATAGAAGGTAGTTATTGGACATTAAACTTTAAAGTTCATTGTTGCAATTACCTGAATTTCAGGCATTTGCAAATATGCCTGTGTGTTCAATAATTTCCAAAACCTACCTCCTATATTTTTTTACCCACGATATCCTCTCACCCTCTCACCCTCTCACCCTCTCACTCTCTTACCCTCTACATATCATGTATCTCCCAAGCATTTTGGTTCTCTACGTCGTCGAGAATTGAGATGTAGTTCATGTAGCGCAGGGGGCTGATTTCGCCAGACTCAACGGCGGCTTTCACGGCGCATTTCGGCTCGTTCTTGTGTAGGCATTGTCCACCGAATTTACATTCCGAAGATTTTTCAAACAGTTCCCGAAAATTATGGGCCACATCCAATGGTGTCAGGTTATTGAATGCGAGCATTTTGATACCCGGCGTGTCAATGATGCTGCCGCCGAAGCTGAGCGGGAACATTTCCGCAAACGTGGTTGTGTGCTGGCCCTTGCCCGTGTAGTCGGAAATGTCGCCAACCCGGAGGTCGAGATTTGGCTCAACACCATTGACAAGCGTGGACTTGCCCACACCAGACTGGCCAGCGACCAGTGTTGTTTTGCCCTGCAAAAACTCCCGCAGGGTATCCAGCCCATCGCCTGTTTCTGCGGAGACGAGCAGCACTTCGTAACCGATACCTTCGTAGAGGTCTTTTAGGATTTGAAAGGTTTCTAGTGCATAGTCGTCGTAGAGGTCTGCCTTGTTGAAGGCGATGCAGGTAGGGATGTTGTACGGCTCGGTCATGAGCAGGAAGCGGTCAATGAATCCCTGCTTCAGGTTCGGCTCGACGATAGTGGTGATGAGCAGCGCC
>JAHEAS010000640.1 GCA_024642645.1 Saprospirales bacterium
GTGCCAGAGCCTCCGCCCACGACCGTGATGGCTGCACCAGCGTTGGTTTTCATGAACTCTTCGGCCTCTTTTTGGCTGAGGGGCAGCACCGTGTCGGAACCTTTAACAGCGATGGAAGTAGTAGCTGCAGTAGCTTCAGTGCCTTCTGCGCCTGCATTTTGCGAAGCATCGCCGCCACAAGAAGCGAGGAAAAGGGGAATTGCGAGGAAAAGGAATTTCAAATTTTTCATCATCATGATTTGTGATTATTGTGGTCGTAAAATTTATTTATTGCCCACAATTAGTTGTTTGTCAATTGTTTAGAATAGTGTTTATCAATACCTGAACTGCACCCGAAGGGTAAGCACATTGTCCTTGATGTTATTTTTGTATTTATCGCCAAGGTGGCTGGTCGTTTCATTTTTTACCATATCGTAATACGCCATGAATGTGACGGACTTGTAGTAGTAGTTTAGGCCAAGGCCCAAGGTAGTGTATTTGAGGTCGCCTTCGTTGAGCAAGCTGCCAGCGACGCCAATCTGTTCACCAGAAACTTCCCGGTTCGGGTCATAGAAATCGTATTTCGCAACGGCTTGGAAATTGGACTTTCCAAGGTTTTGGATAAAGTAAACTTGGCCACCAATAAAAGGCCGGATATACGTGTCCCCAGTGGGCAATGCTGCCGTTTTCGGGCTGGTGCTGGAAGTAGCGCTGCCTGGCTGTGTGCCATAAAATCCCTCAGCTCGGATGGTGGTTCTGCCAGCCGCCCAAGGGAAGCTCAGTTGCACGTCGCCACCGTAATATTGACGCTTTGCATACTGGCCAATATGGCTGCCATTCAATGTGTCCTGCATGATGAAATGGTCTTTTTCAAAATCAAAGACCTTGTTAGTTCCTTCTCGGACGAAGCCATCATAGTAGCTCACGCCACCGCCAACCGTAAGGTTGCCGTATTCGTGGTCAGTGGTGGAAATCCGTCCGATGAAGTCTTTTTTGGAATCGTTCTCCAAAGCGATGGCGTTGCCATTGAAAAGGCCGCCTTCCACCTGCCACTTGTCTTTGTGGTAAACGAGTTTGAACCCAAGGTCACGTTCGTCAGGCAGGATAGTTTGGTTCACCCGAGCACGTTCAGGCGTTTCCCTTTTACTTGAGGAGTATTGGAGGTCATAGCCAAATGGTCTGTTGAAGAGACCACCCTGCAAGCTGATGTTTTTGAGTTGGCCAGGCAGTTTCACGGCGCCGTAAGCGTCCCGAATGATGGCATCCCGGGTGAGGGCGTCAATCTGGATGACCATCAGCACAGGGTCAGAAGTATAGGTCATTTTCAGACGGGAACGACGGAGCAGGAAGCGGTTGTCCATGTTCGGCTCGAAGTTGCCAGCGGCGTAGCTCTTAATGCCAGGGGCTTCTGCCTTCTGCCACTCCATTTGGAGGTACCCGCTGAACTTGATTTTTTTCATGCCAGCGATGGTCTCTTCAATATTGGTAATTCTTTTGGACAAGGAATCCGTTGTGACGGTCTGTGAATAGCTAAAAGTGGCGATTGCCATGGATAGCAACAGCGGAAGTAGGACTTTACGCATGATTGTTTCTAATTAAGAATTAAGTATTTTAATAAAGCAGTGCAAAAGTCGCGCAGCAGCTTTAAGCTAAGATAAATCCAATATTAAGTCTGTGTTAAGTTTTTTGAAGCTTTACGAAAACTTAACCTTGGCTTAGCATGGCCTTATCAAGGCCAGCATACTTTTGCCCGTTATCTAATTAAGAATACTCCCCTCGGGGAGTCGGGGTCGTGCTGTTTTGGCACGACCACTTTTTTTTCAACCGAACCCCATTTTATCTTTTTAAAAAAAATTGCTTGATTCACCTGCCTATGCGTCAACTTTGCGCCTGAATTTAAGTTGGATAGCCAATAAATCAAAGAAACATGAAGGTACTAATCATAGATGACGAAGTTGCCATCAACGGTTTCATCAACAAGGGTTTAGAAGAAAACGGCTTTGAGGTCACACAGACTTTTGATGGTGAAATGGGCCTAAGGCTCGCCAGGAACAGCAGCTTCGATGTCATCATCCTTGACCTCATCATGCCCGGAATCAATGGGCTGGAAGTCTGTCGAAGGCTGCGGGAAGAACATCAAATCCAAACGCCCATCCTTATGCTCACTGCCCTCAATACCACTGACGACGTGGTGGAGGGACTCAACGCCGGTGCCGACGATTACCTAGGCAAGCCGTTCAAATTTCAGGAACTGTTGGCAAGGGTGAGGGCGCTGGGCCGCCGTAGCGGGCAAATTGAAAGCCCTGCCAATTTGCTCCAAGTCGGCGATTTGACGATGGATTTGGACCAGAAAATCGTGACCCGTGCCGGGCAGGAACTTCAACTGACGCTCAAAGAATTCTTGCTGCTCGAATGCCTCATCCGCAACAAAAACAGGGTGCTCAGCCGCCTCGACCTGCTCGAAAAGGTCTGGGGTATCCATTTTGACACCGGCACCAACGTTGTGGATGTTTACATGAACTACCTCCGCAATAAAATTGACAAACCGTTTGACCAAAAGCTCATACAGACCGTGGTTGGCATGGGCTACGTCATCCGGGATTAACCATCACGGCGTTATTTTTCACCATGAAAATCCGCAACCGCCTTACTATCATTTATGCTTTGACTGCCTTCGCAACGATGGTGGCAGGGGGGATTTTCATTTATTGGTTCAGCGCACGTTTTCACCACCAGGAGTTTTTCCGCCGCTTGGAGCTGCGGGTGGACGTCACCGAACAGATATTTTTGGAAAAAAACGAAACCGTCACCCAAGCTGTCCGGGAGACCTTTTTGCATACACTTGACCAAGAGCAGGAGTTTGCCATCACCCTGGAACCTACAGGAATAGACTCACTGAACCGATTTTTCAAAGCGGGACTTGGCAACCAAATTTTGCAAAGCGAAACTGCTTTTTTTTGGCAAAACGAGCGGCAGGGCGTCTGTAAACGTTACCATTTACCAGCAGGCGAATATG
>JAHEAS010000641.1 GCA_024642645.1 Saprospirales bacterium
CGGCTTGGTGACGAAAAACGGTATCCTCATCGTCGAATTTGCCAACCAAAAACGAAAGGCGGGCATGGACAAATGGCAGGCCGTGGTGGAGGCCAGCACCGCACGAATGCGGCCTATCATCATGACAAGCTTGGCCATGTCTTTGGGTGCTTTGCCCATTGCCATGTCTTTGGGTGCTGCCGCTACGAGCCGCATCCCGCTCGGCATCGTCATCGTGGGTGGCATATTGTTCTCCTTGGTGCTGACGTTGTTCGTCATTCCGGCGATGTATTCGTTCTTGTCAAGGAAGCAAAAAAAGGGGTACGAGGAGTTGGTGGGGGAGAACCCTATCTTGGAAGAAGCTTAATAGATATTTTGCCTTTATCTTCACAGCTTCAATTCAACCCATCTTTCACCACTCAAATCTTTCAACATTGAAAACAAACCAGCATCTCACATTCGTATTTTTTTTCAGCCTCTTTTTTACCAATTGCACCGAACCACAGCCCGCACCAGCTGAGGCAACACCAGCAGCCTCTGAGGCTTCAACCACACCAGCTGATTTGGTTAAACGGGGCGAGTACCTTGTGCAAACCATGGGTTGCAACGACTGCCACTCCCCCAAAATAATGACCCCGCAAGGCCCAGCGCCCGACCCCGCCCGTATGCTCTCCGGCTACCCAGCCGACGAGAAACTTGCTACCATCGCTGATGCAAAGATTTTGAAAGACTATGCCCTATTCAACGGCGCCCTGACTGCAGCTATTGGTCCTTGGGGCACCTCTTTCTCCGCTAACCTCACGCCCGACGATACCGGGCTGGGCAATTGGACGCTCGAACAGTTCGGGAAAGCGCTGCGGGAAGGCAAGTTCAAGGGCATGGAAGGCACTCGCCCTTTGTTGCCACCGATGCCGTGGCAGAACTACACCGCCCTCAACGATGAAGACCTCGCCGCCGTTTTCGCTTACTTGCAGTCCATACCACCCGTGAAAAACGTGGTGCCTGCACCGCTGCCTCCTGCGGCCATGTAATCTATTGATGCAGTGACGGCGAAGGAAATCCGCCGTCACTGCACTAGGCTTACTTTTCCAATTTTGGCAAACCCCACCCTACGCTTTTCTCAGAATCCAACTGCTTCTCCCCCGAAATTTTCTCATTCAGCGCTACCTTATAATAGCCTAATAGCACGCCTGCATCAAAGCCCATTTCTTACTTTAGGAGACTAACCATGACCTTCGATGCATCGACAAGTGACTTTTCTCATCCATTCTTTGCTGCCTCAAGCACGAGCTTTGCAATTCAGTGTTTTTTCATCAAAACCACAAAAGCATGGAACTCAACGTCAATACCCACCGACACCGCTCATGGGCCGAACCCTGGAAAGTCAAAATGGTCGAGCACGTCAAAATGACCACCTACGAGGAGCGCAAAAAAGCCCTTGTGGATGCTGGCTACAATACCTTCTTATTGCGTTCCCGGGATGTTTATATTGACCTACTCACTGACAGCGGCACCTCCGCCATGAGCGACCGACAGTGGGCGGGGATGATGGTCGGTGACGAAGCCTACGCTGGCAGCGAGAATTTTTACCACCTGGAAGCTGCCATCCACCAATACTACGGCTACAAGCACGTCGTACCGACCCACCAAGGTCGGGGAGCGGAGAACATCATTTCCAAAATACTGATAAAACCGGGTGACATCGTACCTGGCAACATGTATTTCACTACAACCCGCCTGCACCAGGAGTTGGCTGGCGGTGAGTTTCAGGACATCGTCATTGACGAGGCACATGACCCGGAGAGCGAGCATCCGTTCAAAGGCAACGTAGACCTCAACAAACTGGAGGCGCTGGTGCAGCAATACGGTGCTAAAAAAATCCCATACGTCAGCATCTCCACTACCGTGAACATGGCAGGCGGTCAGCCTATCTCGCTGGCCAACCTGCGAGAACTTCGGGAATACACGAACAAGCACGGCATCCGCATCATCCACGATATGACAAGAGTGGCTGAAAACGCTTGGTTCATCAAGGTCAGGGAAGACGGCTACCAAGACAAAACCGTCGCAGAAATCGTCAAGGAAATCTGCGTACTAACGGATGGTGCCACCATGAGCGCCAAGAAGGATGCCCTCGTCAACATCGGCGGCTTCCTCGCCATGAACGACCAGGATATTTTCGAAGAAGCCTGTAACCTGGTCGTTGTGTACGAGGGGCTGCACACCTACGGCGGCCTCGCTGGCCGTGACATGGAAGCCATGGCCATCGGTATCGGTGAGTCGGTGCAGGACGACCACATGCGTGCCCGCATCGGGCAAGTGGAGTACCTCGGCAATAGGCTATTGGCACATGATATCCCCATCGTAAAGCCTATCGGTAGTCACGGTATCTTCTTGAATGCCCGGAAGTTCTTGCCCACGGTGCCGCAAGACCGCTTTCCGGCGCAGGCACTAGCGGCGGCCATTTACCTCGATTCCGGCATCCGCACGATGGAGCGGGGCATCGTGTCAGCAGGTCGGAACAAGGCCACTGGTGACCATTATTATCCAAAGTTAGAGCTGGTTCGCCTTACGATTCCTCGTCGGGTTTACACCCAGGCACACATGGATGTAGTGGTAGAATCCATCCTTGAAGTCTATGACCAACGCAACCGCATCAAGGGCTTTAAAATGGTTTATGAGCCGAAATATTTACGATTCTTTCAGGCGAAATTTGAGTCATTGGGATGATATTTTGGAGACGGTGTGGCTTTGAATCAAATATCGTCAACCTTGTTCAATCTTCGTGTTGAGTCCTCAGTGTTTCTTTTTGTTCTCGGTGTATCCGTGTTGATTTTTTTGACACAGAGAATCGGAGAACACCGAGGAGCACAGCGGTTTATTTACTCATGCTACGCAGTCTCTTCCGGCCTAATTTTTTTTAGCGGAAAATCAGTTCAAAATCCGTTAAAAACAAAATCCTGTTTGAGCGCAGCGAGTTTGATTTTGTTTAGGATTTTGAATTGATTTGGAG
>JAHEAS010000642.1 GCA_024642645.1 Saprospirales bacterium
AGCGCACGAAGGGCGTGTTGCCGAGGTACGACCAGTGACTTTCCAGTCCTTCCAACTGCACGTAATAGTAGTTTTTGTCCGGTTTGAAATAATTGGGTAGCGCCCAACTGAACTGAAACCAACTGTCGTAGGGTGAAATGACGAACCTGTCTATCGCCTGATTTCCAATTATTTGCACCAGCGTGCTGTCTGTTTTATTGTTGTACTTCGTAAAACCAGTAAGGCAAAGCGGCGGATTTTTCTCGGCTTGCAATATCTCCTTTGGGTCGAAATAATTGATGCCGTTCATACCACCAAACCAAAGTCCGCCTTGCTGGTCTTTAAACGAAGAGGCATAATTGAACTCATTGTTGGAAAGGCCATCTTCTTCGTAAAAATTGCGAAAAACACCTTCCAATACCCGGTAGCACGACAGTCCGTTATAAGTACCTGTCCAGATATTGCCCTCTTCATCTTCTTGAATACTCACTACGTTGTTGTCGCTCAGGCCTTCTTTTTGTGTGAAGAGGTGGATGTTTGCCTTTTGAATTTCAACGTTTTTATTTGCCCCTTTTGGGTAACTTGGAAAGTCTAAAAGGCACAACCCACCGCCAAAAGTGCCGACCCACAGTTTCCCCGACTTATCAGCATGTAGCGACAGCACGTGGTCTTTGGATAGGGCTGGCTTTGTTTTGGTGGCAAAATGTGCCAGTTGGTCTCCCTTTCGATTAAAGCAAAACAAACCTTCGGAAGTCGTACCCACCCATATCAAGCCCTGGGCATCTTCCAATACCACTTCCGAATTAGTGGCTGGTAGGCCGCTCGTTCCGCCAGCAAATAGGGAACTGAATTTTCGAAGCTTCGTGTCATACAAGGTCAGCTTATTCAGTTCGGAGCCCAATAGTAATTTCCCATCACGCAAAGCGCAAATCGGGTTGCGCAATACTTTTTTGAATAGTCCATCAAAATCCTCTATCACGGTGCATTGATAGCTGTCCATGCCTATTTTCAGGAGGTGGTCGTTGAGCGTCCAGGCTGCGTTTTCATTTTTATCAAAAACAATATTATTGGCATAGCTCATAATGACTTCCAACGAAGAATATTCTTGATAGGAAATTAGTACACTGTCTTTTTGTTGGCCATTGCCCAACCGATGGAGGCCCTTCTGCCCATTCTCACACAAGGCATAGACCTGTCCCTGATTGTCAGCGAAGATACCCCGCATGGAATTGCCCCATCCGGCGCCCAGCACAGCCAGGTGGTTTTGGAACATGTCCCTGCCGATGGGAAACCGGAGCAGCCCATTGTCGGTAGCTATCCAGAGCAGGTGGGTGCGATCCTCGTACAAGTGGCGGATGTTGGAGAATTGCAGACTGCTTCGCAATGCCGCACTGAAATCGGTCCATTTGCCGGATGGGTCCCAGCGCAGCAGCCCGTCGAACATGGCGAACCAGTAATTACCGCGGGCATCTTCCAGCAGGGAGTAAACCCGAGTCGGAAGTTTGTCGGCCAGCACCTCGTATTGACTGGTTTCGGGATGGTACAGCCAGATTTCGTTTTTGCTTTTTGGAAATACGAACAGGCGGCCACGGTTGTCAGTGGAAATATTGGTGTAATAAATCTTTGTGCCGAACCAGTCGATGCTGTCGGGTTTTACCTCGTGGAGTAGCTTGCCTTCTGGGCTGAATTGCCGCAGTCCTTCGGCATTGGTGCTCCACCAAGCATTGCCAGCGGAATCAATGGCCACATCGTTGAAAGGCATGCGCAAATGCTGCGCCGTGGCCACCTGCTGGAAGTGGTGGTTGCCCGAATACCGGAATAACACTTGTTCTTTATCATCATCCGTCACTATCCAAATCGTGCCGTCCTTTGTCTGCCGAAGGGTATAAACTTTGCCGTTCAGGCCAGCCGCTTCTGAGAGGTTGACCGTTTTCTGTGTCTTTAAATCCATGGCAAGCAATACCCCATCGGCCAACACCCATAGGCTGGAGTCATTGACTGTCAGCATGTTTTCGTCGGAAATGTTTTCGCCGGGAAAGGGGAGGTCGGCCTGCATGTCGTTGCCATATTTGACAAAACGCCGCCCATCGTAGCGTTCAATGCCTTGTGCGGTACCGAACCACATCAGGCCCCGGCTATCTTGTGCTATCGCCTTGACATCCCGGAATCCGAGGCCGTCCTCTGTGGTGAGCGCTTCAGGCTTGAGCAGGCGCTGAGCGGTGAGCAGCAGCGGCAGCAGGATTATGAGTAGAAACAGGATTTTTTTCAAGTTCAATAAAGCATCAATTTGCGGGTAAGGTAGGCCATTTTCAGAAAACAGCATCCCATCAAAATGTGATGCTACGGCAAAAAACCATGCCGTACCTTTGTCAAATGAAAACAATCACTATAGCCATCGTCGAGGACGACCCAATCGTAAAAGAAAGTTTGCAAACTTTCTTTGGCAGCAATGCGCATTTTGAAATACTGGCCATCGGTAATTCGGTGGAGGATTTCCTGAAAATGCTCGATGAAGATAGCCAAATACAACCCAGCATCCTGCTGCTCGACATACAACTGCCCGGTATGACCGGCATCGCAGGCATACCGCTCATCCGGGAAAGGCTGCCCGAAGTGGACATCATCATGCTCACTACTTTCGAGGACAGTGAGAAAATATTTGCAGCACTAGTGGCGGGTGCTTGCTCCTATCTTTCAAAGCAGACGCCGTTGGCAAAAATCAAGGAAGCCATGCTGACGGTCAGCCATGGCGGCTCGTACATGTCGCCCTCCATCGCCCGCAAGGTGGTCGAACACTTTTCCCCAAAACCAAAAAAAGATTCCCCCACCCTCACCGAGCGCCAACAGGAAATCGTGGAGGGCATCGTGGACGGCCTCAGTTACAAAATGATAGCTGCCCGCCTCGACCTCTCGATTGATACCGTGCGCTCGCATATCATGCATATTTACCGGGCATTAAACATCAATAGCAAAGGGGAATTGATTCACAAGTCTTTGAGCGGGGATTTGT
>JAHEAS010000052.1 GCA_024642645.1 Saprospirales bacterium
GTTGGTACGGAAGCTATAGCTGTCGAAGTCCGAATTGATGATGACGCCTTCTTGCCTGAAATAGCCACCGCTTATCGCGTATTGGGTGCTTTCATTGCCTCCGGTTGCGCTTAATTGGTAGCTCTGCATGGGTGCCTGCTGAAAAATAGCTTCTTGCCAGTCGGTGCCCTTTCCTATTTTTTCTGGTATCAAATAGCGGGCATCCAGTGGAAAGCCAGCGTCCATGCTGTAATTGTTCATGAAATGCGCAAACGTTTCACCATCCAGCATTTCCAGCTGCTTAGTCACATTTTGCACACCGTAGTAGGTGTCGAACGTCACGCTCGATTTTCCAGCTTTCCCTCGTTTGGTGGTAATCAAAACTACCCCGTTAGAGCCACGGGATCCGTACAGAGCAGTGGCCGAGGCATCTTTCAGTATTTCAATTCGCTCGATGTCGCTGGGGCTGATGGTGGACAACCCGTTTATCCCTGAACCGGCAATACCACCGGCATTGAGCTGCCCGTTGTCGCTGGTGATGAGCATCCCGTCCACCACATAAAGCGGTTCGTTACCTGCGTTGATGGAACTGCTGCCCCGAATGCGGATGGAGGTTTCGCCACCGGGTCGCCCGCTCACCTGTGTCACCTGTACACCTGCGGCACGCCCTTGCAAGGCTTGGTCAAGCGAGGTGGGTGCAGTGCGGTTCAGGTCTTCGGTGGAAACAGAGGAGACAGAACCAGTGAGGTCGCTTTTTTTGACGGTGCCGTAGGCTACCACGACTACATCTTTTAATAATTGCGAAGCTGATTCTAGCACCACGTTGATGACGGTTTCGCTGCCGACCACCACTTCTTTTTTCTCAAAGCCCACGAAAGAAAATTCTAGCGTAGCGCCTTTTCCGGCAGCGAGTTCATAGGTGCCATCTATTTCAGTGATAGTTCCTTCACTGGTGTTTTTGATGAGAACATTGACCCCAGGAAGCGGCAATCCGTCTTCGGCGGCAGTAACTTTGCCAGTAATTTTTTGGGCTTGAACGGTGAGGCCGATACTCAAAAAAAGTAGTATAAAGGGTAAGTGACGTTTCATTTTTTGACCAGTTTGTTAAGTAATGCCTTAGTTTTTTCTAAAATGGATAGGGAATATGCCCGTGCTACCCACGAGCAATATCAATTGAATAAGTGAACCCGTCGCCTTTGTAATAAACCTTGTTGAACTCGACCATGCGCCCATCGGTATCACTGACGATGCGTTGGCGGAAAAGCAATGGTGAGCCTATTTCCACCTCAAATTTTTCAGACAGCATTTCTTCAGCACTGATAGCACTTATTTCTTCCCGAGACACGGCGACGATGATGCCATAATCTTCTTCTAACATCTCATAAAGTGGTTTTTCAAAATCCTCCCAACCTGACATTTTCAAACGGGGGTGAAACCATGACACGGACATCAAGCTTGGGCCATCATCTGTGCCTCTCAGCCTCGTAAGGCGAACCAGTTTTGTATCTTCTTTAATATGCATGGCCGCTGCTACTTCCTCATTTGCTGGCACGATTTGAACATCTAGTTCGAAGTTGACTATGTCCACACCTCTCGCTTTCATTTCCTTGGTAAAACTCCACCAACTGTCCAATCTAGTCGGAATACGGCCTGCTGCGACTTTAGTGCCGACCCCTTTTTTACGCACCAACAACCCTTCGTTAACTAATTTACTGATAGCATGTCGGACTGTGTTGCGTGCCACGCCTAGTTTTTCAGCTATGTCCACTTCCTTGGGCAAAAACTCGCCATTGCGGTAAACGGGTTGTTCGATTAATGCCCGCATCATTTGCTCAACTTTACTGTGCAGTGGAGCTTTGCTTTCAGTATCTATTTTGATTTGCAAGGTTGGTATGTTTAAACATAGCGAAGGTAGGATAATTTTGGAAGCTGCAAATTTTTTAGAATCATTTTTAATGTGCTTGAAGTTTAGGGGAAAGTCAGCCAATTTTTGCTTTCAAAAATCAACATCGGCGTAGATAATTGGAAGGATTAAAATAAATTACAAATGGCGTGGCGATTGCCTTAACATGTCGTTAACCGCCCCAAAGGCACCTATCTATTTCACCGTGGGAAAAAAGGGACTACTTTTGTAGCGTCAATAAGACATCAACTAACATTAAAATTAATATCCAATGAAAAGTTTTCTTTCAATCTTCGCTTTCCTCGCAATGTTCGCAACTGTTTCTATGGCTCAAGATGCTCCTGCATCCGGTGGTCCTGAAATGAAATTTGATGTAGTCGAAATCAATTACGGCGACATCCTTCAGGGAAAGCAAAGCGACGCTGAGGCTGTACGTGTTTTCAAATTCACTAACACTGGCAACGAGCCACTCATCATCAGCAATGCTAAAGGCAGCTGCGGTTGTACTGTTCCTAGTTATCCAAAAGAAGCCATTCTTCCTGGTAAAACTGCCAACATTGAAGTTCGTTACGACATTGCACGCCTAGGCCCATTCCAGAAAACAGTAACGCTCACAACCAACGAAACAAACCCAACTCACACACTTACCATCAAAGGAAAGGTTAATCCTAAACCTTCTGAGGAGAGTGTTCCAGCTAGCCAGAGCGGTGGTTTTGGTGGATAATTTATCCTGAAAAGATACTGTAAAAGCCCATTGACTTGAAAGTCCGTGGGCTTTTCTATTTTCACGCTTTGATAAACTCGAAATGGCATGTTCCTACAAATTGCCCGGCAGGGCCAAAATACATGGTGGCGTTACTTGTTAAGCCTTGTTGTGGTTACCTTGGGCGTTTTGGCGGGCCAAATGCCAATCTTCCTGTATTTATTAGCCAAAGGCTACAAGGATTTTGAGATTTCGGAAATGGCCGAAACGCTAAATTTTGAAAAAGCTGGGGTTGGACAAAATGCCACCTTGTTTTTTATGCTTCTTGCTTTTGTGGGTGGATTGGTCGGGCTCTGGCTTAGTGTCGTTTTTATTCACAAAAAGAAATTTCGGTGGTTGATTACGCCATTGGAGCGTATCAATTGGAAGAAAATATTGTTCAGTTTTGGTCTTTGGATGTTATTGACGGTTTGTGCAGAACTGATTCTGTATGCAATTCACCCAGATAATTACCAAGTTCATTTCCAGCCTGACAAATTCCATGGTCTTCTTTTGGTATCACTTCTGATTTTTCCTTTGCAAACATCTTGGGAAGAATTGATGTTCAGGGGGTATTTGATGCAAGCATCTAGCCTTTTGGTACCGGTCCGATGGATGCCTTTACTCTTTACAAGTGCACTTTTTGGACTGATGCACATGATGAATGAAGAAGTAGGCGCATTTGGTGTTGCTCCTACAATGGTATATTATATTGGGACTGGCCTGTTCCTTGGTATCATCACTTTGATGGACGATAGTTTGGAATTAGCACTTGGCGTTCATGCAGCGACCAATATTTATAGTTCCTTGTTCGTTACATTTGAGGCATCTTCTTTGAAAACAGCGGCCCTATTTGAAATGAAATCCGTGGATATGACGGAAATGCTTTTTGCATTTTTTGCAACGGCGGTTGCTTATACATGGATTGTGGCCGGCAAAAACCACTGGTCGGACTGGGCTTCAAGATGCCTCGGTTCCATCCAAAGACAGCAAATCGAACAAGTTTGACGTTAGTTCATAGAATATGGCTGGATTCCAGCCGTTTTTAGAATAACTTTGACTTTTACAACTTTCACCCAACTTTCATTTACCATGAAGCAACTTATTTTAATTTTTGGCCTCCTATCTCTTGTAGTCCTTGGCAATAGCTGTAAGGACGACGACGCTGAGTTTAGCGATTGCTGGCGGGCGCCCAACAAGACCCAACTCAAACTCACCCTGTTGGAAGGCCCAACCATTACCCTCCCTTCAAAGGTTTCAATTTTCTTTAAAGTGACCGACACCAACAACAATCCTGTCGGCTACTTGAAAGAAGACAATTTTGTGATTTACGAAAAAGGTATAAACGACAGTTGCCCACGCGTAATTTCTGCGTTCGAAGCCAAGCGTAAAATTTCGGGACGACAACAGGTATTCAATCACTCGACTTTGCTCGTGCTTGACTTGAGTGGCAGTGTACTTCAGCAGTCGCTTCAACAAGTAAAAGATGCAGCCAATGCATTCGTAGCGCAAATCGTACCACCACTGCCAGACCCATCTATTTCTATGGGCATCTATTGGTTTGACGGAGAGGACGTACTGCACGAATTAGAACCGGTCACTAATAGTTTGACTGATTTGAAAAATGCAATTAATAGTGTTAATCAAAATATCAGCAATGACAATTCCACAGACCTTTACGGTGCTGTTATCAAAGCTGATGCAAAGGCAGATAGCATATTGGCGGTGTACCAAGCTGCCGATGTGACTTCAGCGACCTCAATCGTGCTATTCACGGATGGTGAAGACCGGGCAAACCGCTATCCTAAGCAGACTGCTTATGATGCTGTCTCCGGCTCACCTAAAGAAGTTTCTTGGTTCACCCTTGGAGTGGGTAATGAAATCAATGTGCCTGACTTACAGAAAATAGGCCGCAACGGATTTTTCCAAGCAGCTTCCGTGACACAATTGACGAACGTTTTTAAGCAAATTGCTGATGTAGTCAACAACGAGGCAAATAGCTACTACTTTTTCGAATATTGCAGCCCAATACGAAACGGTAGCAACAACGGCCTCATCATTGAAGCTTACGATGGTACCGAAGTTGGCTTTTTGCAACAAAATTTCGATGCTACTGGATTCACCGGTGGTTGTCAACTGTAGGTTTGCAATATATCCAATTGAAAACGGGAGGTTGTACTTGCAACCTCCCGTTTTTTGTTTCAAAAATTGCTGATTGGTTGTTTTCGTAAAATTTCGAGTTGACTGCTTACCTTGCCCCTGCATTTTTAACAAAACGAAGAATACATGAAACTAACAACTCGAATTCAGCTGTCAACAATGATGTTCCTCAATTTTTTTATTTGGGGAGCATGGTTCGTGACGATGGGTACTTACCTTGGCAAAGAGCTAAGCTCTTCCGGGACAGAAATCGGTATCGCTTATGGTACCCAGTCTTGGGGGGCCATTCTTGCTCCTTTCATCATCGGCTTAATTGCTGACCGTTTTTTTTCTGCACAAAAAATCCTCGGCGTGTTACATTTGGTGGGAGCCGCACTGATGTGGTACATTTCAACTGCGCCTGGTTTTAGTCAGTTTTTTCCGGCTCTTTTGGTGTACATGATTTGCTACATGCCCACCTTAGCTTTGGTCAACTCTATTTCCTTTAAACAAATGACTTCTCCCGAAAAAGAATTTCCAAGCATTCGGGTTTTGGGGACAATCGGTTGGATTGTGGCAGGTCTAATAATTGGTTGGCTAGCTTGGGAGCAAACAGGCTCTCTTGAACTTACATTTAAAATGACCGCCATTGCTTCTTTGGTACTGGGCATTTTCTCGTTCACGCTGCCGAATACCCCCCCGCCTAAAGCAGGGCAGACAGTCACTTTCGGCGATATTATTGGCCTAGATTCCCTTTCAATGTTGAAGAATCCATCTTATCTAACCTTCTTCATTGCATCGGTTGCTATCTGCATTCCTTTGGCTTTTTACTATTCTTTTGCCAACCCTTTTCTTAATGAATTGGGTGTAGAAGCAGCAGCATCGAAACAGAGCCTTGGCCAAGTTTCAGAGGTGTTGTTCATGCTAATTATGCCCATTCTGTTCATCCGTTGGGGAGTCAAGAAAATGCTATTAGTTGGAATGGCAGCTTGGGTGCTACGCTATGTCATGTTTGCCATGGGAGACAACGGTGGGAATTACTGGATGCTGCTATTCGGGATTCTTTTGCACGGTGTCTGCTACGATTTTTTCTTCGTAACGGGACAGATTTATACGGATACTTTTGCGGGTGAAAAATTCAAAAGCGCTGCACAAGGTCTAATTACATTAGCGACTTACGGAATCGGTATGCTGATAGGCTATTCCATTTCTGGTGTCGTGGCTGATGCGTTTAAAACAGGCGAGAACACACACAATTGGTTAAATATTTGGATGGTGCCTGCAGCGATTGCTGGTGCAGTGCTTCTCATTTTTGCGTTCATGTTCAAAGAGAACAAAGTTAAAAATTGATGTGCTTTCACTGCGGAGCGGTGGGCTGGCCATGTTGCCAACCCACCGCTTTGCTTTTTAAAACTCAGGTGATATGTCTAAGATATTCCTCAAACCAAAAAAAGACGAATTCGTCCGCCGCTTCCACCCTTGGATTTTCTCTGGTGCTATCTTGAGAATGGAAGGCCAACCCGCCGATGGAGACACGGTGGAAGTCTATGGTCCAAAGGGCGACTACCTTGCCACCGGTCATTATTCCGCTGGCAACAGCATCGCTGTCCGGTTATTTTCTTTTGAAAAAACGGAAGGTGGAATTGACTTTTGGGAAAAACGACTAGGTCAAGCCTTTGCCTACAGGGTGAAAGTTGGACTCATAGGCAAACCTGAAACTACCTGTTTTCGACTAATCCATGCCGAAGGAGATGGCTTGCCAGGGCTAATAATAGATGTGTACGGTAGTACAGCAATTGTCCAGTGTCACTCGGTTGGAATGCACAGGCAGCGTCAATTGATTTCGGAGGCATTGCTGAAAATTGGGGGTGGGGTAGTGACCGCTATTTTCGACAAAAGCAAGGAGACACTACCTCCTAATTACGCAGCCACAGTAAGCAATGGCTACCTTTCAGGACAAACTCATGGGCAGGAAGTGAAGGAAAATGGCCATACTTTTTTCATTGATTGGGAAACAGGCCAAAAGACCGGCTTCTTTCTTGACCAACGGGATAATCGTCAGCTACTGAGCCGCTATGTGGATGGAAAGACGGTGCTTAACAGTTTTTGCTACTCTGGTGGTTTCTCGGTTTATGCCTTGAGTGCTGGAGCAAGCCTAGTTCATTCCGTGGATGTTTCAGAAAAAGCCATTGATTGGACAAAAAGAAATTTGTTGTTGAACGATTTTGACCCTATGGTACATACCTGTCACTCAATGGATGTGCTAAAATATTTACAGGAATGCCCAGTTTACGAGGTGATGGTCGTTGACCCGCCGGCGTTTGCCAAGAATATCAGCAAACGGCACAATGCGGTACAAGGATACAAGCGATTGAATGTGGCTGCCATCAAGAAATTGGCGCCGGGTGGCATTCTTTTCACCTTTTCATGTTCACAAGTGGTGGATAGAGAACTGTTCTACAACACCATCGTTGCGGCTGCAATAGAGGCAGGGAGGCAGGTTCGAGTCATGCACCATCTCTCCCAGCCAGCTGATCACCCAGTCAGCCTTTTTCACCCAGAGGGTTCCTATTTGAAAGGGCTGGTGCTTTACGTAGAGTGAGGATTTTTCATCAAAAACCACCTAAAAAAGAGAGCGGCCTTGTCACATGAAGTGGCAAGGCCGCATTGCTAATGGGAGTAAAGTTGTTATTTACAAAATCAGCATGGCATCGCCATAGCTGAAAAAACGGTATTTTTCTTTCATTGCCTGCTCGTAGGCTTCCATGACAAGTTCGTAGCCTCCGAAAGCAGAAATCATGATAAGCAAACTGGATTTCGGCAGGTGGAAGTTGGTAATCATCGAATTAGCTATGCTAAATTCGTAAGGAGGGTAAATGAAAAGGTTTGTCCACCCTTCAGCAGGTTTCAGCAATGACTCTGCAGAAACGGCTGTTTCAATCGTGCGCATAGAAGTAGTACCAACAGCGCAAATCTTTCTATTGGCCAGCTTACCTTTATTAACGGTATCAGCCGCTTTAGAATCAATCCGGAAATACTCTGCATCCATTTTGTGCTTCGACAAATCCTCAACGTCGATCGTTCTGAAAGTGCCCAAGCCGATATGCAGTGTCACTTCGGCAAAATCCACACCTTTGATTTCAAGCCTTTTCATCAATTCCTGACTGAAATGGAGGCCAGCAGTAGGTGCTGCCACGGCGCCAAGTTCCTTGGCATAAACGGTTTGGTATCGGTCACGGTCAACTACTTCCTCAGTTCGGGTGATATATTTTGGAAGCGGCGTATTGCCAAGGTAGTCGAGGTTTTTACGAAACTCCTCTTCCGTGCCATCAAATAGGAAACGGATGGTTCTTCCACGGGAGGTTGTATTGTCAACCACCTCAGCAACGAGTATTTCGTTGCCTTTTTCATCCATGAAATAAAGTTTGTTCCCAACACGAATTTTTCGTGCAGGGTCCACAAGTACATCCCACAGGCGTTGTTCGGAGTTAAGTTCACGGAGCAGGAATACTTCAATCTTAGCGCCAGTCTTTTCCTTTTTGCCATATAACCTCGCTGCAAAGACTTTTGTGTTGTTGAAAATCATCACATCTTCTTCGTCGAAGTAACCAAGCAAATCCTTAAAGACTTTGTGCTCGATTTTGCCAGTGTCACGGTGCAAAACCATGAGGCGAGACTCATCACGGTTTGGAGCGGGGTGTTGGGCAATCAGGTTCTTATCTAGTTCGTAATTAAATTGCGACAGTTTAGTCCTCATTGAACTTTAAGGTATTTTATTTTAGAAAAAAAGCCATTTTTGAAAAGCCCGCAAAAGTAACAATATTCGGCAATGTATTCGTAACTCCTTGCGATTCAAGGCATTTTTTTTCAATAATTCTTTCTTTTGGCCGGAATGACAATTATTATTCTTGAAATGAAATAAATGTGACGAATGTCACCCGCATATCCCAATTAGTTCCGCAGCTTTACGGCCACATAATGACACTACGTAATAACCAACCATTCGCATGAAATACGGCTTTATAATAGACAACCGCAAGTGCATCGGCTGCCATGCCTGCACAACCGCCTGTAAATCCGAGCACGACGTACCAGTAGGTGTGTTCCGTACTTGGGTAAAGCAAGTTGAAAAAGGCGAGTTCCCTCATACCCGTCGGTTATTCTCGGTGATGCGCTGCAACCACTGTACCGATGCTCCATGTGTAGAGATTTGTCCGGTCGAAGCACTTTATTTTCGCCCAGACGGCATCGTGGATTTTGACAAAAACCGCTGCATTGGTTGTAAATCGTGTATGCAGGCCTGCCCCTACGATGCCCTCTACATCGATCCCGATACGCATACTGCTGCCAAGTGCAACTACTGCGCCCATCGGGTGGACATTGGTCTTGAGCCAGCTTGCGTGAACATTTGTCCAGAACATGCCATCATCTCTGGTGACATGGACAACCCCGAATCCGAAATTTCACAACTCCTTGGCCGTGAGACGGTCACGGTCCGGCGAGAATCAAAAGGCACCAAGCCCAACCTCTTTTATATTGATGGCGATGAAGCTTCGCTTAACCCAATCGCAACTGAGCGGCCTTCCAATACGCTTTGGGGAGCGCAGACTCGTGGCGTTGGCCATTTTGCGAAGCATACCGAGAAACTTGCCTTCGATGGCGGGGATATGATATCTGCCTTGGCCGATGGGAATACCACCCAAGCAAGTGATTTGAAATCTACAGGTCCACAAAAATCGGTGGATGTGCTCATGAATGGTGGTGCTCGCCGGGTTTACGATGCGCCTAACAAGGGGCTGCTTTGGGGCTGGGAGGTAAGTGGTTATGTGTTCACAAAGGCGATTTCAACTGGAGCATTCTTAGTACCGCTGCTGGCTATTTTCGTTCTTGGCAAAATTAACCTCAAGACAGGTTTTCTTGAGGAAATTGGCATGTTCTACATCGGTATCATATTGTCACTTATTTTCCTTGGCATCACTACGGCACTGCTCGTTAAAGACCTTGACCAGCCAAAACGCTTTTTGTCGGTCATTCTCCGACCACAGTGGAAAAGCTGGCTCGTACGGGGTGGGTATGCACTTTCTGTTTTTGGAGGCTCACTGACCATGTTGTTGGTGTCGTCCATGTTCAATTGGGATGTATTGAGCACCATATTTCTTGTAATTGCTGGCCTTTCGGCCATTGTTACATCGGTTTACACCGCTTACCTTTTCGCTCAAGCTAAAGGCCGTGACTTCTGGCAAAGCCCAGTACTTGCACTGCACATGCTTATTCACAGCTTGTTGGCAGGTGCAGCCATTTTTGCTGTGATGGCGTTTTTTGAACTTCCTTCCAGTGGTTGGATGACTTACCTTCAATGGATGATTGGGCTTGGAATCGGAGTTAATTTATTGGTTATGTTTGTTGAGTTGACTACTGCCCACATGACCCAGGAGGCCAAAATGACCGCCGAGATGATTACAAAAGGTCGCTACTCCCGCCTGTTTTGGTGGGGAGTGGTAATATTTGGCAACTTAGTTCCGCTGATTCTCTTGCTTTCAGGCTTTGGATACGGCGTCCAAATCGCTGGTATTCTATCCTTGATTGGTGTTTATTTCACTGAGAAAATCTGGGTGGAGGCTCCACAGCAAGTACAACTTTCATAATCTATAGCTGGTACGATAGCAGCTTATTTTTGAACAATCCTGCTCTTTTTAAATCTAAAACAACTCAATCATGGCACATCATCAAATCTTAGTTATCGGTGGCGGCAACGCAGGGCTCTCCATCGCTTCGCAACTGCTCCAAAAAGACAGTTCGCTGAAAATTGGCATTGTCGAACCTTCTGAAAAGCACTATTATCAGCCAGCTTGGACGCTGGTGGGTGGTGGTATTTATGATGTGAACGATACCATCAAAGACGAGAAAGACTTTATTCCTAAAGGTACGACTTGGATAAAAGATGCTGTTGAAACCTTTCAGCCAGAGCAAAACCAAGTTACCTGCAAAAGCGGAGACAAGCATACCTACGATTATATGGTTGTAGTACCAGGTATTCAACTCGATTGGGACAAAGTCAAAGGCTTGAAGGAGACGCTTGGTAAAAATGGTGTTACCTCAAACTACTTGTCCCAATACGCTACTTATACTTGGGAATTGCTTCGCAATTTCAAGGGTGGAAACGCCATTTTTACCAATCCAAACACACCTATCAAATGTGGTGGCGCTCCACAAAAAATCATGTATCTCGCTGGGGACCATATTCTTAAAAACGGCCTTCAACCCAAGTCGAACATCCATTTCTACTCCGGCGGCGGCATCATTTTCGGGGTGAAAAAATATGCCGATGTACTGAATCAGGTGATAGCCCGCTATAAAATCCAGACACACTTCAAGCACAACTTGGTCGAAG
>JAHEAS010000643.1 GCA_024642645.1 Saprospirales bacterium
CCAAAGAATCATTTACTAATTCGTTGTAGTCCTTTCCACAGGCATCCGATGCTTTGACTTTTTCAATAAATGGGCGGAGGTCGAAGCTGTCATTTTTCATGCCTTCCGAGTTGAATATTAAAGCTTTCCTGCTAGGGGCAAGAATAAAAGGGTCAGACGACTTGCTGCTGGGTTCGTACAAATGGACATTGTAAAACCTTTCGTACCCTTTAATATTCAAGCCTGTGTTCCGTGAATAATTCACCAGATTAATGTAGCAAGTTCCCGTGGCCCAATTTAATCTGGTCACACCAAGAAAATTCATCAGTGAGTCCTTTTGCTCCCAGGAAAGTTGGTTTGTGCTGTCAGGCATTCCGAAAAAAGGAGCCACTTTGCTGAATTTGTTGTTCTCCCCTAAATACATGATTGCCCCAGCAATATTGTCTGCATCGTTTTTGCTTAATGAGTCGGCAGCAGGGATAGCCTTACCATCTTTTAACATCTGGTTCTTTTCCAAAATTGCCATCAAACGCCCGGCTTGGTTGCGTTCCGAAACTTTAAATGCATTAAATGGCCCCAACACCGTCAGTAAAGAGAAAAAAGCCAAACTAATGGGGATAAACTTAATGTTGTCACGCTTTGCAATGATGAAATACAGGGACATGAGCAGTAACCAAACACCAGCTGTTGCAACTACGTACCGAGCTTCTGTCACGCCGTAGTCGCTGATGCGGCGGCCTATTGCGACAAATAGTAACACCACCATTGGCAACAAAACATAGAAAAACCAGCGCCGAAAGCCTTTGACGAGTTGGCTGTCGTCATATTTTGTCAACATGAAATTTAGTAAGTAGGTAAAAATACCCGCAACCGAAAACCCAAGTACCAGCTTGCCAACCCAACCTTGTGGCAATTCCCATTGCACCAATATTTTTGCAGAGAAAGCATACAATATCAAAAAGTAAATGGTTGTTATTGGTATCAATATGAACTTAGTCAGGTTCTTAAGAGAGGTAGTGTACGGACTAGCGACTGTTGTAATTGCCTCACTATCAGGTATATCGGAAGTGAATTCAAATTGCTTGGGAAAATTAGCCAGGAAATAGGCTGTGTTGAATATTCCTGCAAGAAGCACAAATAAATGAGCGTAAATTTTTTCATCAATATGCAAATTGAACAGCTCGTTCACCGCCAGAATAGCGATACTTAACCCGGCAAAAATCACAAGGCTATAAAATGCCCCAACCATGAAGTTGCCAAAAAGTTGCTTGTTGTACTCCCAAAAGTCTTCAACAGGTGAACGGTCTAGGTAGGGTAGGAAGGCAACTCCCAAATGCGCTGCCAAGCTCAGGCCTACGAAGCGAACAGGCGTGAGTGCTGTTTTAAACTCATCAAAACTGAGGGAGTAAAAATAGGCTAAGACTAGACCGAGCGCCAAAATATGCGGCATTAGCATTTTGGGCATATTCAGCTGATATTTTTCAGCGATAATGGCTGCGCAAAGAAAAATGGAAATCCCTAAGGAGGCTGTCATGACCACCCTGATAAAATCTTTTTCATGTACCGAATTCCCATTTTCAATCAGGAACATGACAAAGCCAACGCCAATAATAGTGGAAATCATCACCATTGGGAAACGGCGGAAGACGGCTAAAAATGCAGATGCGAGGTAAGGAATGGAAGGCAGTTTCATTTCGAAAAATTTAGGTTCAGAAATCTAGACCGAAAGCTACAACGGATTTTGGTTTTTTTATAAACCGATGAATATCAGTGCCTTAAATCTCATTTTGACGCAAGTGCTGCAATTGAGGCAGGTTTGGTACTTTTGCCTTCTAATTTTCACCATGAATTTTTTTAACAAACATGAAACAACTGCTGACTATCTTAATTCTTGCGTTCGCCATCCATGTTTCCGCTCAAATGGATACCACCATTTACAAAGTTGTGGAAGAAGCACCACGGTTTCCGGGCTGCGAGATGCTTGATACTACAAATGCTTATAAAAGCCAATGCGCCCAACGGGCACTCCTGATTTTTGTCAACCAAAACGTGAATTACCCATTTGAGGCACGGGACAACAACGTAGAAGGAACCGTGGTAGTTAGTTTTGTCGTGGAAAAGGACGGCTATGTCTCCAACGCAAGCCTACTCAAAGACATCGGTAGTGGCTGCGGTGACGAGGCAATGCGGGTAGTGAATGGTATGAATGAAGCATTGAAAGATGCCAAACTCACTTGGACACCCGGCAAAAACAAGGGAAAACCCGTTAGAGCACAGGTCACGCTTCCTATCAAATTCAAATTGGAGGACCCCAAGGATTACGTCATCGTAAATTACCGGGATACCGTATACATCGTGGTTGACGACTCGCTGACATTCAAGGACGGAGATGCCGCCTTACAACAGTTTTTTGCCAAAAATCTGAAATACCCTGAGCGGTTCAAAGACAGCTGCCTTATCGGAACGATGGACATGACACTTCTCGCCGAACCGGACGGCTACGTGGAGGTGCTCGACCTCAGCGACTATTGGAACCTCGGCAATGACTTCCGCTGGGAGGCTGTGAAAACCGCAACTGCCACCTGGGGCCTGTGGAATCCCGCCGTTAGAAAAGGGCGTCAAGTACCTTCTTCCGTCGAAATATCCGTGGACTTTCGGCCAGACGCTGGGCGCTGCCCACAGGCCATTGCCAAATATGAAAAGGCCGTCAAATTGGCAGAAGAAGGCAGCGATATTTTCAACGAAGGTATGCAAGAAGAGGGTGTCGCCAAGCTCACGGAAGCATTGGCCATCTTCCCCAACAATGCCAATTTCCTTTACCTGCGTGGGCAAGCATACATGAACATGAACCGTTTGACGGAATCCTGTGAGGATTTGCAAAAAGTGCGTGGCATTGTTTACCTCGACGTGGTGGAGAAGCTGATTCCATTGATTTGCAAATAAGGAATTCCTCATTTGTTAGAGTGGTGACAATTCCCTAAGGAATTTGTCACCGCTTGACATATTCGG
>JAHEAS010000644.1 GCA_024642645.1 Saprospirales bacterium
GGTTTTCTTGACGGAAGACCAAGTCGTTACCATAAAAAAGGGTCAGCGAATTTCCATGCAGGCTGACCTTTTTAAAGACAAAAAATTCGAAGGAACGGTAACTTTTATTGATGTAAACGCAGGCAGTGCCCGACGCTACCTCGTCGAAATTGAAATTGTGAACACAGGGGATAACCTAAAAGCAGGCATGACAGGAACGGTGTTTTTTAAGGGCGGTAGCACCCGGCAAGTGCTTTCTGTGCCAAGGGAAGCCATCGTCGGTAGCTTGCAGGATGCCAAAATCTATGTCATCGAGAATGGCAAAGCAATGCTCCGTCCTGTTGTTACGGGTGATGTCTTCGATAGCCATGTTCAAGTGAAAGATGGCGTAAAAGAAGGTGAAACCATTGTTGTTTCAGGCCAAATCAACCTAGAGGATGGCAAACAAATCAACATTGCTGGAGAATAAGTCGGCATAAATCTCCAACCGTTAATCATCCACTGTCAACTAAACTAATATGTCAATCACCGAACTTTCGATAAAAAGGCCCTCGTTCATCATCGTTATCTTTATCGTATTGACGATACTGGGGGTATTCAGCTACCAAAAACTATCCTACGAACTCATCCCAAAGTTCAGCGCCCCATTCGTCATCATTCAAACGTTGTACCCGGGCGCTAATCCCTCGGAGGTGGAAAACTCACTCACGAGAAAAATAGAGGATGCAGTTTCGAGCATGGAAAATGTCGTTTCCTTACGGAGCACCTCATTTGAAAGCCTATCTTTTGTGTTTATAGAACTAAAAGATGGGACAAATATTGACCTAGCCCTACAAGACGCACAACGCAAACTCAATGCAAACAGTCGCCTATTCCCGGAGACTGCTCAACCACCTTCGCTCACCAAATTTGCATCTGACGAATTCCCGATTTTGAGCATCGGCGTGACGACGAATGCTGCTCCAGCTGAGTTCTTCGACCTCGTGGCCGACCGTTTCAAGCCTGCTATTTCAAGTGTGGAAGGCGTGGGAGATGTGCGTATAATCGGTGGGCAAGAGCGGGAAATTCAGGTACATGTGAACCGCCAAGCACTTGAAGCTCGGAACATGACCATCCTACAGGTCGTCCAGGCTGTAAAGCAGGCAAACCTTGATTTTCCTACTGGAAAAATAGAAAATCAGGATGAGCAAATCATCATACGATTGGCCGGCAAATTCCAGGCGGTAGAAGACCTGAAAGGGCTTGTGGTAGCTAATTCCCCAATGGGAGGCCTGCCTGTTAAGTTGGGAGAAATTGCCGAGGTGAGCGACGGCCTCAAAGACATCACCAGTATGAGCAGGGTGAACAGCAAAAGTGCTATCGGGATTCAGGTACTAAAAACCACTGATGCAAATGCTGTAGCCGTGGCTGAGGGTGTAATTGCGCAACTGGAAAAACTCAAAACCCAATACAAGGACAAAGATTTCCACTACGATATTGCAAACAATCAAACTGACTTCACGATTGAAGCTGTAAATGCTGTGACGCACGATTTGCTGTTGGCTATAGTGCTGGTGGCAGTAGTGATGCTCTTTTTCCTGCACTCGATTCGTAACGCTTTGATTGTAATGGTGGCCATTCCGACGTCGCTCGTTGCCACCTTTATTATGATGTACGCCGCTGGGTTTACGCTGAACCTGATGACATTGCTTGCCATGTCGCTCGTTATTGGTATCCTAGTGGATGATAGCATTGTGGTGCTGGAAAATATTTATCGGTACATGGAGCACGGTGTCAAGCGAAAACGAGCTGCATTTATTGGTCGAAACGAGATTGCATTCACAGCCCTTTCCATAACCCTAGTGGATGTCGTGGTATTCGTGCCCATTGCCCTTACATCCGGCATTGTGGGCAATATTATGCGTTCATTTGCGCTAGTTGTCACCTTTGCCACCCTGATGTCGCTTTTCGTTTCATTTACGCTGACGCCAATGCTTGCCAGCCGTTTTTCAAAAGTGGAATCCTTCAATAAAAAGACCATTTGGGGGGTGATACTGAACGGATTCGAGGGCATCATTCATCGGGTAAACAACTGGTATGCACGTGTTTTGGGAAGAGTGCTTAACCCGTTGAAAATCCCCTATCCTGCAGCTCGCATCCGAGCGATTGAGGCAAAAGAAGCTATTGATGGCATCCCAAGGCGGAAACACTACAACGTTTTCTTGGCTTCTTTCCTGGTTTTTGTAGGAATCGTCATCATTTTCATAAGTTCATTTGGGCTGATTTCCAACGGTTACATAGGTACGGCTTTTATCCAGCCAGGAGACCGTGGCGAGTTCATCATGAAACTAGAACTGCCCAAGGACGCAACGATTCGGGAAAATAATTTAGCCACTCAAAAGGCCGAAGCATTTTTCGAGAAGAAAAAAGAGGTCACAAAGGTTTTCTCCACAATCGGACGATCGTCAGGTATGTTTGGAGGTCAGAATACCCCTTATCTCACAGAGATGACCATTAAGCTCGTTTCAGTAAAGGAACGAGGCGGCGTCAGTACCGACATTTTCTCCCAGCGAATACGCAATGAACTAGAACGGGAACTTCCCGGTGTGAAGGTGACCACTACCCCAGTGAGCTTTATGGGTGGGGCTGATGAAGCCAAATTACAAGTTTATATCAGCGGCTCCGACAAAAATGCAGTGATGGAATATGCACATAAACTTTTAGCATCTGTAAAAAAGATAGAAGGTACATTAGATGCCAAGCTCTCCATCGAGGAAGGAAGCCCTGAAATCAAAGTGTCCGTGGACCGAGAGCGCATGGCGCAGCTTGGGCTAACGATGGACATGGTGGGTGCCACTATGCAAACCGCATTCAACGGCAATGATGACGCACAATTCCGCTATGGTTCAAAGGAGTATGATATCAGTATCAAAATGGACGATTTCAATCGAAAAAGTATTAACGATATCGCTAACCTTTCGCTGTTGAACAATCAAGGCCGCCTCATACAACTCAACCAGT
>JAHEAS010000645.1 GCA_024642645.1 Saprospirales bacterium
TACAATGTTCACCCGTTTACACTTCTTACCCCATCCTCGCTGCTATTTCACCGTAAACTCCCGAACCATAATAGCACCGCTGTTTTTCAAGTTGGAACTGATAATGACCACCTGTTCCCCAAATCCATCGTCCACCGAAACAGCAACAGTGTTCGGGGAAATGCTGCCAACATTGAGCGCATGGAGTATGATGAAATTGGTGGGCTTGTCTAGCTTGACAATGGTCTCATATTTTTGGCGGGTGACCCGATAGTTTTTGATGATGAGGTCGCCATTGAGGAAAAGGGATAGCACGTCGCCGTCCACAGTGCCATTGTCCCAAACCCGAATGCGCACCGTCTTACTTTTCACTTCCAATACCCGCTCCACATCCACATTTCGTTGGGATTTCTTTTCGTACTGGCCAATTTCGGCAGGCTTAGCTGGTATTGGCTCGTCCAGTTTTGCTGGCGTTAGGGCATTTTCATTTTGGTCCATAATGGGTTGCTCCACGTACAATTTACCGGGGGCACAAGCGCCGGCCTTTGGGTCTGTGTCTTCAATGTACCCCTGCCAGTTGCCGGTTAGTGAGCGGCGGTTTTTTTCTTTTTTGAAAAAAAGGCTACCTGACTTCATACACCAGCGCCAGCTTGGCACCGACTCTTCAAGTATGTCAGTTTCTTCAAAATCCAATCGTTGCGCAGCCTCATCGAAGGTCCAATGTAGGCGGTGAGTGGCATTGCCGCCCTCGCCATCGGAGGTGATTTGGGAGGTGCCCGTTCCGTTCGGCTCAAATTTCATTTCAAAGTAAAACCCATAGTCTCTGTCGGCTTGGGAAAGGTGGCCAGAATAGCGGCCAATGATTGGCAATTGGTTGACCTCGGGCTTTGGCTGCCCGCTGCCAACTGGCAAGCTGCGAACTAACTTCATCGTGCCGGGCTTGCAGCCTTGTGCTTCCCAGTTGCCAGAGAGGGTGGGGGAGGGCTGGGTTTTGTCAATTTGGAGCCGGATATGCTTGAGGCACCAGCGGGCGTTTTCTGGTTCGAGTTGAAGTACCTCTTGTAGGATAACTTGCTGCCCTTCTACGATGCCGCCTACCTCGAATTTAGCGGCTCCGCTGCCGTCATTATTGCTTGATGTAGCCGTGCCATAAACCTTGTTGTCGGTTTGCGTGAGCGACAAAGTATAACGGAAACTTACTTCCTTTCCTGTCTGCGTTACTTCACCTTCCCATTCGCCTGTAACGGACTGGGCGTGACCCAAGATTACTAAAAACAAAAAAGAGATGGTAAAATGTGCTTTGGCCATAATCGTTTGATGACGAGGTAATGTAGATATCTAACGCAAAGCAACCATTTTTAGCGTTGATTGCCTTTTACCTCGTAACTATTTTGAACGAGGCACCCATGAGGAGGTTTCCATAAACTCGCAACTACAGTGACTTAGCATTGCTTTTTCAAGGCAGATTAAAAGCAGGTAGCTACATTTGCGATGATTGCATGGCATTTTGAACAATTTTTTTTCACTAAAAATAAAACTGAACATGAATTTTCGACCATTGATTTTTAGGTCAATATTATTTGTAGCTGCCTGTCTGTTAACCGTTGCTGGCTTTGGCCAACGATTGAAATGGGCTGCTGACGGCAACAGCTATCTCACAAATGAAGATGGCGGCATCGTGAAATATGTCCTGCCAACGCTGGACAAGACCGTATTGGTGAGTAAAGAATCGCTGAAGCTTGCGAACGCAGCTGATGCCCTTAGAGTGGAAGGTTTTTCCATCACTGATGACGGCAATCGTGCACTCATTTACACCAACAGCAAGCGGGTTTGGCGCCAAAAGACCCGTGGGGACTACTGGCTGTTTGACCTAAAAACCAAGTCGTTGACGCAGCTTGGCAAGGGGCGCCCAGCCTCAAGCCTCATGTTTGCGAAGCTAAGCCCCGACGGCACGAAGGCGGCTTATGTAAGTGAGCGCAATGTTTATGTGGAGGAGATTTCGAGCGGCGTCATCAAAAAACTGACAGACGACAATGGTACCAAAAAGCTCATCAATGGCACCTTTGATTGGGTCTACGAGGAGGAGTTCTTCTGTCGTGACGGCTTCCGCTGGGCACCTGACAGCAAGAGCATCGCCTATTGGCAAATAGACGCCAACAAAATTCGAGACTTTTACATGATAAACAATACCGACTCGGTTTATAGCCAAATCGTGCCTGTTGAGTACCCAAAAGTGGGTGACTCTCCCAGCCCTGCCCGCATTGGCGTGGTGGACATTTCCACCGCAAAAACAACATGGATGAATGTGCCGGGAGACCCTGCACAGCACTACCTCGTTCGGATGGAATGGACGCCGGAAGGCAAGCAAATCATCCTCCAGCAATTGAACCGCAAGCAGAATGAGAGCAAAATCATGCTCTGCGAGCCAAATTCGGGAGCAGCAAAGACCATTTTCACCGAAACTGATGAGGCGTGGGTTGGTACTGTGAACGAATGGGCGAACGATGCCACGGGCTGGTACTGGTTAGAGGGTGGCAAAAGCTTCCTTTGGCCTAGTGAAAAGGACGGGTGGCAACACCTGTATGTTATTTCTACAGATGGCAAAAAAGAAACACTGCTGACCAAGGGCGACTATGATGTCATCAGCCTCGACTGCATTGACGAGAAGGGTGGGCAGGTTTATTTTTCGGCTTCGCCAAATAGTGCCATTCAGCAATACCTGTACAAGGTGCTGCTGAACGGCAAGGGCAAGGCTGAGCAAATTACTGCTGCCAGCTTGCCAGGAACGCATAATTACACCATTTCACCGAATGGAAAATACGCCCGTCACCGCTTCTCCAACTACTACACTAAGCCAACAACCACTTGGGTGGAACTGCCGAGCGACAAGCCGCTTTCTGGTCAGGACGACATAGCGAAAGGCTTTGACCCGGAAACCAAGAATGCCAGCAACATAGAGTTTTTCAAAGTGACGACAGAAGACGGTGTGGA
>JAHEAS010000053.1 GCA_024642645.1 Saprospirales bacterium
CTATTTCAACCCAAAGGCAGAGATGGACGGCAAATGGACAGCACTTCGACCACTCGGCACAGAGGGGCAGTTCAAAGGCGAGGAATATTTTACGGTGGCTGGTGGATGGTTGTATGGTGCTGGCTTCAAAATTGACCTCAACTATGAGTGGAGCATCAACATTGACATGAGCGCTCGCCGTTTGTTCAGCGACTACCTGGACGATGTGAGCCGCACTTACCCTGATGCTGGTGATGTGCAAGACCTGCGTGGCAACGAGGCAGTTCCATTCATCGACCGCTCCTTGGAACTTTACCAAAAAGACCCTGATTTTTTTACCAGAAACAACATCGAAGCTCCTATCGGTGAGCCGGGGCGGCAGCGTGGCAACAGCAAGAGCAACGACACCTACGTTTATCTCGGCATCGGAATCTACTATTATTTTGGCGATTTGAAATGCCCGTATGAAAAATGAAATCGGGCCAAATGAAAAGGGCTGAGACGGTGACAACCCATCTCAGCCCTTTTCATTTAGCTTATTTTTCCTCAGCGCAACACGGTGACACTGCCCGAAGATACCTTTTCATTTCCTTCGCAACGGTAACGGACTTTATAGAGAAAAACCCCGGGGTTAACGGCTTGCCCTTTGTAGAACCCATCCCATTTCACGAAGGTCTCGTTCGTTTGGAAAACGATATTGCCCCAACGGTCGAATATCTCAAAAGACAGCAGTTCGCCCGTGGCGAACGGGTTGCTGATTCCAAATCTGTCATTCAACCCATCTCCGTTTGGCGTGAAAGCAGAAGGCAGCAGGATGTCCCCACACTCAACGGTGGTCGGGTCAACAACGATGATGCGGATAGAATCCTCTGTCACACAGTTTTCATTATCGGACATTTCGAGGGTGTAAGTAGTGGTTTGGGAGGGGGTAATAATGGGGTTTGGAATATTGAAGTCAACCACGTTGGTGGAGGGTGACCAGTCGAAGGAATTGGCACAGGTTTGCGTGAGGTGAATGGCCACGGACTCACCGAGAAAAATCGTAGTGTCGTTGACACCGGTTGCCTTCAAACCCGTCTTGATTTGGTTGGGTGCAAGGTACAGGTCTTCAATGTCTTGAAAACTTATGGCCCGTCTGTACAGCCTGATTTCATCAATATACCCATGGAAGTCTTCATTGAGGTTGCAATCGCTGCTGCCAATCGTTAGCGGTTCGCTGTTGCTGATATTGACCCGCAAATTGCCCGGAGCATTTACTTCACCGAGTTTTGCCTTGTTCACGTACAGGGTCGTAGTAGCACCTTTCCTTACCACCACCACATGATACCAACATGATTCAGGGATACTTTTAGTGATGGAGGCCGTCACCGTGGAGCTTTCTGTCAGCTCTAAGCTCAAACTCCTGTTGGCAGCATTGAAGCGTATGACGAATGACGCATCACTCGTGCAGCCAACTTTTTTTGAAAACAAGGCTTGGTTGGCAGCACTGTTGGTGGTGGGCTTAAAATAAAAGCTAAGCGAAAAGTCTATGGTGGAGAAAGTCTCCTCCACCCGTTGCCCAAAAAGATAGAACCAGTCGTCGTTGCCATCAAAGAAACGGGCGTTCCCGTTTACTCCACAGCCGCAGGCATCGTCGCCGTTCACGAACAATTGAATGGCTGGGTCACCCGCCTCATCCTGTACCGCGCAACCGTTTTGGTTGAAAGAGATATGCGACACTAGGTCTTCCCCAATTTGGGCATGAAGGTTTATAAAGGCAAACAGCGTAAATACGAAAGTCAAAAATCTCATCTGTTCAGTTCAGTTTTTATTGAAATGGCGGCAAAGTTCTGCGTTTTATTCGAACTTGACTGTCCATTTCTTGCAAAACCCATCTTGCGCGTAGGTTCTTTTGTTCAAATTCCTTCTAAAACGGTTGTCGCTCCGCAATATTTTAAACACTAATCGAACTAAAAAGGTAATAAATCCTTCTTTAACAAGGTTTTTGGTGACCCAACAACCGTTTTTTCGTTTATACCTTTGTAACTTGACTAACACAACAATAATCAATGAAAATAAAAAGTATCGTTTTTACAGCACTCTTCATGTTCGCATTTTCAGCTGGGCTGGTTGCGCAGGAGTTCATGTGGAAGACCCTCAGCAAGATAACTTACAAAAAAGAGTACGACGAAATGCTTGGGTTCAAAGTGGATGTTCCGATTTTCAGCAACGAAATCCAGAAACTGGAGGGCAAGGAAATTACCATCAAGGGATACATCATCCCGGTAGAAGGCTACAAAAGCCACAAAGACTTTGTCTTTTCCGCCTACCCATACAGCATGTGCTTCTTTTGTGGCGGAGCAGGCCCAGAAACAGTGATGGAGGTCAGAGCCAAGACTCCAGTAGCATTCACTGCCGACCCTATCAGTATCAAAGGCACACTGCACCTCAACTCCACCGATATCAACAAGCTTATGTATTCACTCTCCAATGTGGAAGTCGTAAAATAACCGATAAAATCAACCTGCAAGCCGTTGGTTCTCGATACATCAATTCAATCTAAAATCAATTCAACATGAAAAATTTTTTCAAAAATTTATTCGGAACCGCTAACAAGCTGGAAGCCGACACCGTGAAAGCGGAAGCAACCGAAAAGGGCTCGGACACAATGGACAAATCAGCCGACTTTTTGACCAAGGCCAAAGAATCACTCTCGGAATTGGCTGACGATATTAAGGAAGGTGCGAGTGAACTGGTGGAAGATGCCAGCGAACTAGCGTCCACGGCTGGTGAAAAAATCACAGAAGCGAAACATTATGTCGAAAAAGAGTTCACCGAGCATGTAGGCAACCCAGACGAGTTGATGGCCAAAGCCAAGCAGTCAATTGCAGGGGTAACTGCCGACCTAAAGGAAACTGCATCTGAGCTGGCCGACGACGCCAGTGAGCTTGCGTCTAAGGCAGGAACCAAAATCACAGAAGCCAAGCATTATGTTGAAAAGGAGTTTGCCGAACATGTGGGCGACCCAGACGAACTAATGGCCAAGGCCAAAGAAACGGTAATAGGAGCTAGCGAAAAATTGACAAATGCCGCTAAAGAAGAGTGGGCTCATGCCAGTGAAAAAATTGAGGGCTTGAAAGCCTCCATCAATAAAAAGCCATCAGAAGCAGATGCCCCAGATGCCGCAGAGGGGCTACCTACTGATAAAGCCGACGCTTGATTAAGGGCATTTAAAACACAAAGCGACTAGGGCGTTTTTAGCGTTTCAACGCACTGAATACCAGTGGGTTGTTTGCTAAAAACGCCCTTTTTCATTTCCAGTAAAAAGCTAAAATCAGAAGCTAACGAGTTCAATGTCGAATATCAGCACTGAGTTGCCAGGAATGCTGCCTGAGCCGCTTCGTCCATATCCCAAGCCGGAAGGAATAAAGAACTTGCCTTTCCCGCCTTCTTTCAGCAGTGGGATGCCCTCTTGCCAACCGGGTATCAGATTCTTGAGCGGAAAGGTGACAGTGCTATTTCCACTTTCGTCAAATACATTCCCATTGAGTAGGTAGCCTTTGTACTTAACCGTCACGGTACTATTGATATTGGGATGCCCACCTGCGCCAGGCTCCTCAATAATATAATGAAGGCCGGAGGCTGTAGATTCGGCCGTCAGGTTGTTTTCGGCCAAGTAATCTTCGATTTTCTTGATGTCTTTTACAAGTAGTTCCTCCGAAGAGATAGGGTCTGGGATGCAACCAGTTGATAGCGCAAAGGCCAATAGGGGAATAGAAAATGAAAAGAATCTGCTCATGTTTTTGCTTTTTTTGGATGCAAAGTTACTGAGTACGGACATTTTATGAATAACAAGCCCGACAAATGTCCACGTTCCGACCTTATCATTAAGTGCTGATTATCTGCGCTTTAAAAACGATGGGCGATAATTGAACTGAATTTCAAGTAGTTATGAAAAATATTTTTCAAAAAAATCAAAAAATCAGGTTGAAAATAAGCCAAACAAAATTACCTTTGCACCCGCCTTGAAAAAAGGCAATTTTGGATTAAAATTTTATCACAGTTTAAACGCATAAAATCGTGAATACTCGGAGTTATAACACCGTGTCGGCGAAAAAGGAAGAGGTAAAGCGTGACTGGTATGTTGTTGATGCAACGAACCAGATTGCGGGTCGCCTGTTTTCCCGCATTGCGGCCGTATTGAGGGGCAAGCATAGGCCCGACTTTACCCCGCATGTTGATACTGGCGACAATATCATCGTCATCAATGCCGACAAAATCCGTTTCACCGGAAAAAAGAAAGACCAAAAGGAGTACCTACGTTACACCGGCTACCCCGGTGGACTCAAGCGGGAAACGGCAGGCCACCTTCTCGACCGGAAGCCAGAAGCCGTTATTGAAATCGGCGTTCGTGGCATGTTGCCCAAGACCAAGTTGGGGAATGCAATGATCAAAAAGCTTTTCGTGTACGGTGGAGAGGAACATCCTCACCAAGCGCAGAAGCCCCAACCATTTAACTTCTAACAAGGAAATTTTTCAAACATGGAAATGATAAATGCCATCGGAAGAAGAAAGGCCTCTGTCGCTAGGGTTTACCTCACCAAAGGTGAAGGTAAAATCAGCATAAACGGCAAGGACTTCAAAGAATACTTCCCACAAGTGCATGTGCAAGGCTCCATTACCGAGCCATTCATCACCGTAAACCTGGAGAGCAACCTCTACAACCTCAGCGTGAACGTTGACGGTGGTGGTTACAAGGGTCAGGCAGAAGCAACTCGCATGGGTATCAGCCGTGCACTAGTGAAGCTCAATGCTGACTTCCGTGGACCGCTCAAAGAAAAGAAGCTGCTTACCCGTGACGCCCGTGAAGTCGAGCGTAAAAAATACGGTAAACCAAAGGCAAGAAAGAGCTTCCAGTTCTCCAAACGTTAATTATGGCACTTGGCCGTTGGCTATTGGCTTTCTATCCCTTTGGGGTTCAAAGCCAATGGCCAACAGCTAACAGCTTAAAGCAATAAAAAAATGGCAAAACCTACATATCAAGATTTGCTCGATGCAGGAGTTCACTTTGGCCACATGCGCAAAAAATGGAACCCAAAAATGGCGCCCTATATCTTCATGGAGCGCAAAGGCATCCACATCATTGACCTGAATCGCACATTAGATGGGATGGAGCGCGCCGCAAACGCCATGCGTGCCATCGCTAAGTCAGGCCGCAAGATACTTTTCGTTGCAACGAAGAAGCAAGCACGTGACCTTGTCGCTACTGCTGCCAAATCCGTTGGAATGCCACACGTGACCGACCGTTGGTTGGGTGGCATGATGACCAACTTTGCTACTATCAAGCGTTCTGTGAAAAAAATGCAGAACATTGAGCGAATGTTAGCAGACGGCACCGCAGCCAATATGACCAAGAAAGAGCGCCTCACCCTTGACCGTGAGCGTATAAAACTGGACAAAGTGTTCGGTGGTATCGAAAGTCTGGGTCGCCTTCCAGCTGCCATCTTCATGGTGGATATCTCCCATGAGCATCTAGCACTGGCAGAGGCAACTCGCTTAGGTATTCGCACTTTCGCCATGGTGGATACGAACTCTGACCCGAACAAGGTGGACTTCGCCATACCTGCCAATGATGATGCTTCGAAGTCAATCAGCATCATTACCAATTACTTGGCGGAAGCTATCCGTGAGGGCCTGGCCGACCGCTCCACCAAAGCGGAAGAGGAGAAAGCAGAAGCGAAGACGACAGAGGCGGAAGGATAAACGAACACAGGAGAAAGCTGACCTTGCCCCATTTTTGGAGGGCTTTACAGTGAATTGACCTGTTTTCAACAATTTCAAATTTGAGCTGGCGCACCTTGCGCTATCAAATTTTTAACCATTTAATATTCAAATAAAATGACCACTACATTATCAGCTGCTGATGTAAAAAAGCTCCGTGACATGACGGGCGCTGGAATGATGGATTGCAAAAAAGCCTTGGAAGAAGCCGGTGGCGATTTCGATAAAGCAGTAGAAGTATTGCGCAAGCAAGGCCAAAAACTCTCGCTGAAACGCGCTGACCGTGAAGCTAAAGAAGGGGCTGTTATTGCCATGACTTCTGCTAACCGTAACAATGGTGTACTTGTGCGTTTGAGCTGTGAAACTGACTTCGTTGCAAAAAACGAGGACTTCGTGAACTTCGCAAAAAGCATTACGGAGATTGCACTCAAGACTTTACCAGCAGATACTGATGCTTTGTTAGCCCTTCCATACGCGTCAGGCCTGACCGTTGGTGAGAAGATTACTGAGCAGGTTGGCGTTATCGGTGAAAAAGTGGAGGTAAGCCACTACTCAAAACTGGAAACTGCTGCTGGTCAAGGACAAGTGCTACCTTATATCCACATGGGCAACCGTGCTGGCGTTATCGTTGCACTCAACCTCGAAGGCCCTGAATTCGTTGATCCTGGCAAGAACGTAGCCATGCAGATTGCAGCCATGCGCCCAGTTGCACTTGACAAAGACGGCGTTTCTGCAGACATGATTGAAAAAGAAATCGAAATAGGCAAGGAGCAAGCTCGCCAAGAAGGCAAGCCAGAAGCCATGCTGGAAAAAATTGCTGTTGGTAAACTGAATAAGTTCTACC
The DNA here is from genome assembly GCA_024642645.1 of Saprospirales bacterium. GTDB lineage: Bacteria > Bacteroidota > Bacteroidia > Chitinophagales > Saprospiraceae > UBA6168. The sequence continues at coordinate 6,584 of JAHEAS010000053.1, forward strand.
AAGAAAGTACCCTGCTCAACCAGACTTACGTCAAAGACGGCAAGATGACGGTTGCGCAATACTTGCAAAGTTTGAACAAAGACCTCACGGTCACAGCGTTCAAACATGTTGAACTGGGCTAATTGCCCGAAGCTATGAAAGGCGAATTAAGCAATTAATTCGCCTTTTTTTATGCCCCTACTTTTTCCTTTATACCTTTGATTTTTTATTTCAATCACTATGGCAATCAAATACAAGCGGATATTGTTGAAATTGAGTGGCGAGTCGCTCATGGGCACCCAAAAATATGGCATTGAAGCTTCCATGCTTTTCTACTATGCAGCGCAAATAAAGGAGTTAGTGGAAATGGACATAGAGGTGGCCGTCGTCATCGGCGGCGGCAATATTTTCAGAGGCTTACAAGCAGCCCAGTCCGGCATTGACCGGGTGCAAGGCGACTACATGGGCATGTTGGCCACCGTTATCAACGGCATGGCCCTCCAGAGCGCCCTCGAAACTGCGGGCGTTTTTACCCGCCTTATTTCAGCAATAAAAATGGACCAGATTGCCGAGCCGTACATCCGCCGGCGGGCCATCCGCCACCTCGAAAAAGGACGGGTTGTACTTTTTTCTGGCGGCACTGGCAACCCCTACTTTACCACAGATTCCGCCGCAGCACTACGTGCCAACGAGGTTAGCGCCGATGTAATTTTGAAAGGCACCCGGGTAGACGGCATTTACAGTGCCGACCCAGAAAAAGACCCCAACGCCACCAAGTTTGAACACCTTACCTTCAATCAAGCTATTAGCATGGGCCTCGGCGTCATGGATATGACTGCCTTTACCATTTGCCAAGAAAACAACGTTCCCATCATCGTTTTTGACATCAACAACAAGGACAACCTGAAGCGGATTGTGATGGGTGAGAAAGTGGGGACGTTGGTTGAAACGGAGTAATAAGATTAGTTGGCAGCTTGCCCCTTTGGGGTTTGACAGCTGCCACCTCAAGATTCAGTGCATCGCAATCGCAATTGTGGCCATGCTCACCTTTGTGCCGGGCACTTCCAGCAATCTGTTGGCGCAAACCTCTAGTGTAGCTCCTGTCGTCAGTACATCGTCCACCAGCAGGATGTGCTTTCCTTCCAAAAGTTTTGGCTTAGCAACTTCGAAAACCTCGCCCACACTGTGCAAGCGGGATTCCCGTGACTGCCTAGTTTGCGATTCAGAGTGGATGACCCGCTTCATCGCTGTGCCGAGGCACGGCCTCCCAAAAGTTTCCGCAAGGCCATTTCCAAACACTTCGCTCTGGTTGTAGCCCCTAATCCGCTCCTTGCGTACATGCAGTGGCACGGGCACAATCACGTCCACATCAGCGAAAAGCGGAGACTGCCGCAGCATCGTGCCGAGCTTTCGCCCCAAGATGGACCCAACCTCCGCTTTGCCTCGATATTTCAGGTTGTGCACAAGGTTTTGCACCCTGCTTTCTTTGGTGAAAAGGTACAAGGGGACTCCTGCATGGACGTTTACCCTTCCCCAAAATTTTTCGGTAAACGGGTTTTCTTTTAGGAAATGAAAATTGGCTTCCGGCAAAGTGGCTCGGCAGGCCGTGCAGATATGCTCTCCGTAGGGCGGTGAATTGTACTCGCAGGCAAGGCAAAGATGTGGGAAAAATAGGCAGAGGAAGTCCTCGAACGGGCGAATCAGGTTTCTCATAGTTGCTTGTTTTTTAGGTGAAACAAACGCAACCTATGCTTTCTTGGATTACCAGTAAAATATTTGTTTTTAGTATAAAAAACAGGTAGCCCATAAAAAAACGTCTGCCTCGAAAATCAAGACAGACGCATCAAAACAAAACGAAAAACCAACTTTAAACAAGTCTTTTTATGCCCTAATAACCATCCATTTTCATCAAATGTTGCCTGAGCGTTTGTTAAGAAATTCTTAAATAGAAATGAATGGTCCTTTGTTAATCAGTTGTTAGCCTTCAATCGAACGCTGACATTTTCTTGCTTTCCTCTTCGGTTTAGTACCAATGATACTGTGTCCCCAGCCTTGAACCCTCCCACTGCTTCCAGTAGGTCGGCGGAAGACCTTATTTTTTTTCCATTGGCTTGCACGATGATGTCGTTCGGTAAAACACCAGCGTACTGAGCCGCACCGCCGTCAACCAAGCTTTCCACAAACACACCTTGCGAGATATCAAGTCCCAGTTCTTTGGACGTTTCATTGTCCAAATCGGCAATATTTATACCTAGAAAACCACGTTCATAACTGCCATTTTCGATAATGTCGTTGACAATACCAATGGCCAAATTGATGGGAATGGCGAAGGAATAGCCCTCGAAAAAGCCCGTTTGAGTCGCAATGGCCGTGTTAATGCCAAGAAGTCTGCCATTGGCATCTACGAGTGCTCCGCCGCTGTTGCCGGGATTCACGGCAGCGTCGGTCTGGATAAAAGACTCGATGGGTGCCTGGCCCTTGATGATATTGATGTCACGGCCCTTGGCGCTGATGATGCCAGCCGTCACGGTCGAGTTGAGTTCAAGTGGATTGCCAACGGCCAGTACCCATTCGCCAATCTTGGCTTCATCGGAGTTGGCCAGGCGCATGGTCGGGAGGTTTTTGGCGTCAATTTTCAGCACGGCAAGGTCACCATCGGGGTAGGTACCCACTATGGTCGCCTTGTAGGTTTTATTGTCGTTGGTCGTCACCTCCACCTCATCGGCGAACTCGACCACATGGTTGTTGGTGATGATATAGCCGTTTTCTGTGTAAATGACACCGGAGCCAGTCCCCTGCTTCGGTTGGTTGTAATTGAAGAAGGGGTTGCCGAAAAAAGAGTCCCCTTCAAAAATATTTGGCCAAGGCTGGTTTTGCTGTTGCTTGCGGTTTTCACGGGCCTTTTTTTCACTCTCCTTGGCGGAAATATGCACGACCGCCGGCGTGGCTGTTGCCGCTGCCTCAGTAAAATCAAAAGGCACGTTGAGGGTCGGGGGGGCGTTCACGTAATTTACTTTCTTGGCGAATTGGCTATTGTCTGTAGCAGCTATTTGCTGATTTCCCTGCAAGGCAAAGTAGCCGCCAAGCGTCATCATGCCGCCAATCATTCCAGCAAAAACGTATGAAAATGCCTGCTTCATGGTTGAATTATTTTGCGTTAGTTTTTTTTAAAAAAGATTCGTTATCCAAACTTGCTGTTTGTACAGTGCAAAAATAAACGCCCTGCCCTCCCATCGGTTATTTCACCAAACTGGTTTAACGACAAATTAACAAGCGAGAAAAACGGTTTAGATAAGCTTTGATTTTAAACACCTGCCGGGATGAATTCGTTGTCCCAAATTTTTCCCAATCCATTTTTTTTAAAACTCCGACAAATGCAGACCTTCACCCAATATTTGCTTGTTTCGGCCTGGCAATTCGTGCCGAGGGGCAAAGCCTGCTAACCTATGTTCCAAAACGAAATCGAATTTCACGCACTAATCCAGCCAGAGAATGAACTGGAAGCTAAACTGCTCGACACGCCGCTGTTCCGGGAAGGCATGAACTGGGGCAAGCCCCGATTTGGCCATCCGGAGGGCAAGGTCGGTCTGCACGTGCGAGAAGTGCTGGACAACGTGGAGCTTTGCGCAGCAAACGAAACCGTTCGGCAGCAGCTCCGCATCGTCGCCATCGCCCACGACACCTTCAAGTTTCAGGAGTTCCAATTGGGCAGGCGGGTGAAGCACCACGGCCTGCTGGCACGGGAATTTATGGAGAAATACCTCGACGACCCCACCCTGCTCGACCTCATCGAGCTGCACGATGAGGCTTTTTATTGCTGGCGTGCCGCTCAATTGGAGCATCAACCAGATGCCGCTGCCTTTCGCCTTGAAAAATTGCTCGAAAAAATTGGCGACAACCTTCCATTGTACTTTGATTTTTACAAATGCGACACTCGAACTGGCGACAAGATTCAAGCGCCGCTGTTCTGGTTCGAGGAGGTTATTTCGAAGTTAAAGTAACCCATCGAACAGGGCTATCCCTATCTTTGCCTCATGAAAAAATGGAACCCAATCAATTACATCATCCTCTTCGTCGTGGCGGCCGGACTTTTTACTGTCGGGAAGCAGTTTTACCTAAAACCCAGCGTCAATGACGGCGAAAAAGCGCCGGACTTCGTGGCCGTCTCACCTAAAAACCTCGGTTTCAAACTCTCCGATTTAAAAGGCAAATACATCCTGCTCGACTTTTGGGGAAGCTGGTGCGGCCCCTGCATCGCCGAGTCGCCCACACTCATTGCCCTGCATGAAAAATACGGAACTGCCCGCTTCAAGGAAGCCGAAGGCTTTGCCATCGTCAGCGTAGCCGTGGAAAAGGACCGTCAGCGCTGGGTCTCCGCCATTGAACGCCTTGGCCATACCTGGCCTTATCAAGCCATAGACCCTGTGAGCAATTTCAGGTTCTTCGACTCGCCCATCGCCAATGACTATGGGGTGAAGCAGTTGCCTACTTCGTTCCTGCTGGACGGCGAACGCAG
>JAHEAS010000646.1 GCA_024642645.1 Saprospirales bacterium
CTGTCATCCAGTGAAAAATAGTTCAATGCCAATGCATCACCACCAATCAGCCAGTAATGATTACCTGTCCCAATAACCATATTAAAGCTGATACCATTCAATTCTGGATATGGATGGGCCGTAAATATAGTATCCCCCGGTGCCAGTCTATAGAGGGCCTTGTCATATCCGCCCGTTTTATTGTTTTTGACATAGTGGAAAAACTGGACATCTTCTCCTTCCTGAAATTTATAAGAAGACCTAAGCGGCTTGGCGTTTACCTTGGGAAAAGCATGTGTTTTTACCAATTCCCCTTCTAGATTATACTGCCGGATGGTATCATTTGTTGATAGGAAAAACCGCTTGCCCCTGGCGGCAAAATGTAGCGGTTCCGTGGAATTGGGTACGTTGACGACCTTCTTGAATGGGCCGCCATTGCGTGACACCACCATCATTAAGTCGGGAACTATTGTAAATACTTCGCTTACCTTGTTGTTATCTGCAACAGCCCATATCACGCTGTCCGATGGGCTCGTGCAATATACAAACATAGGCGTTTTGCCTTTTTTCATCAGCTCCGCATCAAAACCAATAGCCTTGACAATACGGTGTGTATAAACGTCAAAAATCCGGATACTGTCCCCTGCCAAATACATACATTCATTGGGCGCATGGAAATGGGACCCAAACCGCAGCGTTTGGCGGGAACTGTCCGGCACCGGCGGAAACGGCACCTCAAATATCTTTTCCCCGTCTGAGTTGAACCATCGCCCTGGCACTTCGACCTGTTTTCCATTTTGGTTCACCAAACTATTTGCGCTCCTTAGCCAAATCAATCCAGTGCTGTCCTGAAACAGAACGGTTAAGCGTTCGCCAGCATTCCGTTCAACGGGGATTTTTTCAACCAAGATTTGTTTTTCCTGCGCTTGGAGGGTGACGGACAACAGCATGGCAACCAGTAGGCAGTATGCCGTTTGCCACAGCATGAAAGGGTAAGGTGTGATTTGTCTCAAAAGGTCTTTCATCAAACTGGTATGCAATGCCTAAAATCCAAAAATAGCTTTTTATCTGATTGGTGCTTATTTTATTGAATAAAGAAGGAAAGGGCAAGAGCTACTTGATACCAATAACTTGTGCCCTTTTTGAAACGATGGAGTAGTCTCACTAGCCCCAAAAACTGGCTACCTTCGCAAAATTAAACCCATGCACCCACTCATCGCCCATTTTCAACAATACTTGCCGCTCACTGCCATAGTGAGCCATTTTTCACCAATCATCAGTTTGAAAACAATGGCCTGCTGATTGATACAACGCTCAATGATTACGGACGGGGAGCCATTACCAAGCAGTCCCAAGATTCCTTGAAATTCAAAGTACCCACCTTGCGCAATATCGAATTTTCCTACCCATATATGCACGATGGCCGCTTCCGAAAACTGCGGGATGTGCTAAACCACAATGCCCAATCCAGTCAAATGAATATCGAGCTGAGTTCCGATGAAAAAGTTGATTTGATTGCCTTTTTGTTGACCCTGACAGACCGGGCGTTTTTGTTCAATCAGGATTTTGCTTTTCCACGAGATTAATTCCGGCCCAAACAAAAGATATATTTCAGTCCGTCGATTGCTGGAAGCCTTTCAGCAATGTCTATGTTTGCACGGCGAGATATTTCCTTCTCGACGATTCAACCGAACGCAATCAAAGCACAAATGATGGACGCATTATTCAGCTTGAAAGACAACGTCGCCGTTATCACTGGCGGCTCCGGGTTCCTATGCGGCGCTATAGCCAAGGGCATGGCCGAACGGGGCGCCAAAGTGGCCATCCTCGGCAGGACCCCCACCAAGGTGCAAGCGATGGTGGAAGCAATCGAAGCATCAGGTGGTGAGGCGTTTCCGCTAGTAGCCGATGTGCTTGATGCAGGGGCATTGCAGGTGGCCTGCGATGCTGTGTTGGCAAAATGGGGGAGGATTGACATCCTCGTCAACGGGGCGGGCGGGAACACCCCAGGTGCCGCCATTCCACCAGACGACAACTTTTTCAACCATCCCTTCCAAAACCTGAAAAACGTATTTACCCTCAATTTTGACGGCACGGTGCTACCCACCATGGTTTTTGGTAAACCAATGGCCGAGGCCAAATCTGGCAGCATCATCAACATCTCCTCCATGACCGCTCAGCAAGCCGTGACCCGTGTGCCCGGCTACTCAACGGCCAAGGCAGCGGTGGACTGTTTCACCAGATGGCTGGCGGTGGAAGTGGCGCTCAAGTTCGGCGACGGCGTCCGGGTGAACGCCATTGCACCCGGTTTTTTCATCACCGAGCAAAACAGGCGGCTGCTGACCAACGAGGATGGCAGTTTCACGGAACGAGCCAATGATGTTCTTCGCAAAACGCCCACCCGTCGCTTTGGCGAGCCGGATGAGTTGATTGGCACTGCAGTCTGGCTTTCTTCTGCGGCTTCGAAATTTGTGACGGGCACCGTGATTCCCGTGGATGGGGGATTTAGTGCGTGGAGCGGGGTGTAGAATCCGTCAGGCAATAGCCGGCAAAATTTTTAATCAAGATGCAAAACGGAACTACGAACATAAAACCTTTTTTAGGTGAAAACTTCCTACTCGACAATGAGTTCGCAGTCCGGCTATACCACGAATTTGCGAAAGAACTGCCCATCATTGACTACCACAACCACCTCTCGCCGCATGAAATTGCAGGGGACCGGCAGTTTGAAAACATCACGCAAATATGGCTCCACGGCGACCACTACAAATGGCGGGCGATGCGGGCAAATGGCATCGATGAGCGGTTCATCACGGGCGATGCCAGCGACTGGGAGAAGTTTGAAAAGTGGGCGGAAACCGTGCCTTTCACCCTCCGCAACCCGCTCTACCACTGGACACATTTGGAACTGCGCCGCTACTTTGGCGTGGATGCCATTTTGAGCAAAAAAAATGCAAGGGAGGTCTTTGAGGTGTGCAATCAATTG
>JAHEAS010000054.1:0-6635 GCA_024642645.1 Saprospirales bacterium
ATGGCAGTTTTACTGGCCTGAACGACAAAGAGTACCTCATTGCGGAAGCACTCAGTATCCAGGAAACCATCACGATTGACGATGTGCGCAAGATTTTGAACCAAAAAACCATCTACCAGGTCATCAAGGGCCTGCTGGACAAAAAAGTGATTTACCTCTACGAGGAAATGGAAGAGAAATATGCGCCAAAGAAAGTCTCCTGCGTCCGCCTTGCCGAACCTTACCGCTCCGATTCCAAGCAGTTAGCGCAGGCTTTCGACCTTGTGGCCAAGGCACAGCGGCAGACCGAAGCACTGATGGCATTCATCCAAGTGGCCCGGGAACAACCTTCAAAAGATGGTGGTCTGCTCCGCTCGGAGATTTACAAAAAAGCTGTAGTAGACTCCTCCGTGCTGAACGCCATGGCGAAAAAAGGCATCTTCGAACTGTACGAACGGGAAGTGAGCCGCATCGGTGGCTACGAGGACGAGGTGACCGAAGCCGACGAACTTGCGCCGCAACAAACAAGGGCTTTGGAGGAAATTGGCACTCATTTTACCGAAGGAAAAAACACTGTGCTGCTGCATGGCGTGACAGGCAGCGGCAAGACCCGGGTCTATCTCGAACTCATGCAGGAGGCCATGGCCCGTGGCGAACAAGTGCTGTACCTGCTGCCGGAAGTAGCACTTACCACGCAGATCATCAGCCGTTTGCAAAAAACACTGGGCGATGCGGTGACGGTTTACCACCATCGGATTACGAACAACGAGCGGGTGGAGATTTGGCAAAAAGTGGGCAGTTCTGAAAGAAGTTCGACAGTTCGGCAGTTGGCAGTTGGCAGTCAGTTCGACAGTCAATTAGTCAACGATAAGGACAGGGAAGCAGACCCAAACTGCCAACTGCCAACTGCCGAACTGCCAACTTGTATAGTTGGAGCGAGGTCTGGTTTGTTTTTGCCTTACGAAAACCTCGGCCTGGTCATCGTAGACGAGGAGCACGACACCTCGTACAAGCAAAACGACCCGGCGCCCCGCTACCAGGGGCGGGATGCGGCCATTTATTTGGCGCACCTGCACGGCGCAAAAGTGGTGCTCGGCACGGCAACACCTTCCCTCGAAACCTATCACAATGCCCGCAGTGGCAAATACGGTTTGGTGGAAATGATGCAGCGGTTCGGTGGCATCCAGATGCCGGAAATCGTGGTGGTGGACGTGAAACAGGAGGCCAAGGAGCGCAAATTGCAGAGCCATTTTACCAGTGTCTTGCTTGATGAATTGAAGACGGCGTTGGCCAAGGGCGAACAAGCTATTTTGTTCCAAAACCGCCGGGGCTATGCGCCCACGCTGCGCTGCAACACCTGCGGCTGGCACTCGGAGTGTATTCACTGCGACGTAAGCCTGACCTACCACAAGTTCCGAAACAACCTCCAGTGCCACTACTGCGGCTACCAACAAGAACTGGCCAAAACCTGCCCCGCTTGTGGCAGCCATGAGCTGAATTTGCAGGGCTTTGGTACCCAAAAAATTGAGGACGAAATAAAAATCTACCTGCCGGACGCCAACATCGGCCGCATGGACTACGACACCGTGCGCACGAAGGACGCCCACGCCCGCATCATCAACGACTTTGAGGAGCGGCGACTCGACATTCTCGTGGGCACTCAGATGGTAACTAAAGGACTGGACTTCGAGAACGTGAGTGTGGTGGGTGTAGTTAGCGCCGACCAGTTGTTGCAGTTCCCTGATTTCCGGTCGGGAGAGCGGGGTTTTCAGCTCATTGTACAAGTGGCAGGTAGAGCAGGGAGGCGTGATAAGCGAGGTAAAGTCATCGTGCAGGCAATGAACACATCGCACCCGGTTATCAAGGAAGTGATTGACAACGATTTTCAGGCATTTTACGAGCGGGAAATCATGGAGCGGAAAGCGTTCGAGTACCCGCCGTTCAGCCGTTTGATAAAAATAACCCTGAAGCACAAAAAGCCGGATGTGCTGAACCGTGGTTCAAAATATTTTGTGCAGGTGCTGAAAAGCAAACTCGGCAAGCGACTGCTTGGACCGACTGTACCTGCTGTTGGCAGGGTGCGGGAATATTATTTGCTGGATATTTTGATAAAAATGGAGCGCAATCCCAACCTCTGGAAACAGACGAAAGAATTAATTGGTGAAGCAACGAGGGCAATGCAACAGACGGAGGGTTTTTCGACGGTGCGTGTGAATGTGGATGTAGACCCGGGGTGATTTGGTTATTGACCTAAATGAAAAAACCCTTTGCCGACGAAAAATGGCAAAGGGTTTTTAAATAGAAAACTCGTTATGGGTGAAGATTATCGCTTACTGATTCGTTGGGTGGTGACGATTTTCTTGTTGTTGTCAATCACTTGTACAAGATACATGCCGTTGGGCAGGTCACTCACATCGTAGTGCTCATCTTTTTCAATCTCCTCGAAAGTCTTCAATTTCCTTCCAACGAGGTTGAAAATGGCAATTTCCTTTAAGTTTTCATCCTTGTTCACACTAATATAATTGGTGGTAGGATTCGGGTAAATAGAAATCTTCACAGGTAGGGTTCCTGTTGGCTCACTATTGCTTTGTCCATAAAGGACAAAGGTTGAAAAAGCGAGAAAAACTACGAGTAAAGTTTGCTTCATGCAGATTAAAGGTTTTCTAAAATTAGATTTGGCTGCAAAATACGTGCAAAAGAGTTAAGATTCAAGTTGCGGAGTCGATGTTTATCAAAAAATTAACAACCCACCACAATAAATTGAACATTCTGTCCTGCAAAAAAAAGTGGTTTAAAAATTCACCTTTAGGCCAGCTGCAAATGTCCGGGGCAAATTTGGTCGCAAGCCGGCAGGGTTACGAGAGATGACAGCCACTTCATCGGTAAGGTTTGACACACTGCTAAACATTGTCACCTTTGGGCGAAGTCGGTAGCTCATATTCGCATCCAAAATAAAATAGGCATCGGTGCTTTCGCCTATTGGTATCTCCCCCTGACTTGCTACTGTCCGCATAGCGTCTTGATAGCGTCCACTGAGATTTAAGCCAATCTTGTCATAGTTTAGACCGAGTACCAAAGCCAATTGGTTAGGAGCAAGATAGGCCAATTTATCGCCTGCTTCGACCTCGCCCCATCCTTCAAATTCACTTATGAAGTTGCTTTGAAAGGTGGCGTCTGTATAAGTGTAAACCACCGAGATAGGCAAGCTCCAGTCTTGGTTTTTGGCCGCTAAAAAATCCCAGGTCATTTGGAATTCAACGCCTTTGGTCTCCACTTTCCCACCATTGAATAGGTCTGCAGAACCAGTGCCTCCCGCTGCTGCAAGATCGGCACCTAGCAGGTTCTCGTAATCGTTGAAAAACAGGACGACCGAGCCAGACAGTACCCCCTTCTGGTAGCGGCTGCCCAGTTCGTAGTTGATGCTCGACTCTGGCTTACTGCCTTCCTTGACTCCAGGAGGCGAAAAGCCCTTGTGCACCCCTGCAAAAAGATTCAGGTTCGAGTTTACTTTAAAATCCAGGCCAGCACCGGGGATAAATACATCCACTTTGTTTTGCAAAATTTTCACTTCGGTGCCGAGGCGCTCAGTGTCAGCCTTTCCATAGTCTTTTTGTTCCATTCGGATGTTTTCATGTCGCAGGCCAGGAATAAAGGTCAATTTGCCCCACTGCATTTTAAGCTGTGCAAAAGAGGCGATGGCTTTGCCAGTTTCGACCCGGTTGCTTTCAGTGCCAGGTTCGCCGTGGCGAGTGAGCATCATAACACCATTCATCATTTTGTAGTCATCTGTCCATTGGAAACGGTCCGCTTCGTCGAAATGGTAGCGGATACCGAGGTCAAGTGTGTGCCGGATAGCGCCGGTTTGATACCGCCAACTCAATGCGGATTGCACCCCCTGCGAACGGTAATCCCGATTATTGGCCTTCACGGCCAGTGCATTGTCTATCGGGCTAGCTGTACCCGTGAGCGTGGCAAATGCTTCCGGAAAAGCAGACGGGTCACCCATCAATGACGCAATACCAGCCGCAGGGCCATTGCTTTGGCTCACCTTGTCGAGCTTGTACCAATTGCGGTGAAACTTTTGGGAATAAGCAATGGTGGTAAGGTCAATGGATGGCGAGAACTGCACCAAGTGCCGGACAGAATATTGCTCATACTGGGTCGCCATCCTATCTTTTTGCGAAGCAGCGTAACGGCGATAAGGCGTTTTTTCAAAATCTTCCTGCGTAAGACCGAGGTAGGTCTCATCGGAACGCTCAGTAGTTTGGGCCACTTTAAACAGGAGAGATTGGTAAATCTTTGCCTTTGGCCCAGTATTTAGGTTGAACTTTGCGAGGAAATCTTTTTTGTCAAAGCCTGTTTCCCCACCACCATCAAGGTCTTTAAACCCGTCGGATTTGTATTGGAAAGTCTCGACGAGGTAGCCAAAATTACGATGTGAGTCCCCTGCATAAGCATGAAGGTTGCGGTTGCCAAAATTGCCACCAAGCAGATTGAGCTTGCCTGAAAAACTTAATGGAATAGGCGTTGAAATAAGGTTTATTGCCCCACCTGTCGTGTAAGGTCCAAAGCGTATCTGGCTGCTTCCTTTCAAGATTTCAACCGCCTGCATCCTACCTATTGTAGGAAAATAATAAGCAGCCGGAGCTGCGTAGGGCGCTGGGGCTGCCAGTACACCATCTTCCATGACCGTAATTTTGGCGCTGCGCTCGGAGCCAGAACCTCGCAGCCCAATATTTGGCCGGAGGCCAAAACCGTCTTCTTCCTGCAAATTGACGCCGGGCACGGCCCGTAAGGTGCGATTGATGTCAGTGTAGCTGAATTTTTCCAGCTCTTGAGGAGAAATATAATGCGCAGAACCAGGCGTGTTTTTCAAGCCCCGAAGGCCACCAGTAAGAGATATGCCTTGCACAACGACCGCTGGAAGGCCCATGACTGCTTCTTCGACTTCTATGATTACCTGGGCAATCTCGCCTGTTTTAACCAAGACCATTTGCGAAACGTTGGCAAAACCTACCCCGGACGTTTGGAGTTCGTATTCACCGGGAGCTAGGTTTTCAAACTTGAATTTCCCATCGGTATTGGTGACATCACCTTTTGCGAGGCCATTGATGAAAACTGAAATTCCAGGTTGTGGCAGTTGTTCTCCTTTCAGCAATATTTGGCCAGAGACAATGCCAGTTTGGGCAAAAAGGTTGCTAATAGTCAAAAAAGCGACCATCGCCATGGTACAGGAAATTAGGTGCTTGTGCATCTTTTTTAATTTAGATTTAATAAAAATAGTACCGCAAAAGTAGCCCTCCCAGTAGGCTCCAACAATACCAAAAGGTTAGTTTCAGACCAACCCAAAATATTAGGTAGCCCATACCGAATGCTAGGTACATGAAATGCGATTAGGTAGTTTGGACAGTGTTTGATAGGTAAGTCCAACCCAAAAATTGCAAGTGTTTTTATCAACAAGAATCCATTTTGTCCAAATTCCTATCTTTGCGCCGCTTTTAAAAATTCCCCAATTATTCACCTACAACACTTAATCTTTTAAATCGCAACTATGCCATACCTTTTCACTTCTGAAAGTGTATCAGAAGGACATCCCGACAAAGTAGCCGACCAGATTTCTGACGCGCTTGTAGACCATTTTCTTGCCTTTGACCCTAGCTCAAAAGTGGCTTGCGAAACCCTTGTAACCACTGGCCAAGTGGTGTTGGCTGGCGAGGTAAAAACATCTACCTACCTTGATGTGCAGTCCATTGCCCGCAACGTAATTGGGCGCATTGGCTACACGAAGAGCGAGTACATGTTCGAGGCACATTCCTGTGGGGTGCTTTCTGCCATCCACGAGCAGTCGCCCGATATCAACCGGGGCGTGGAGCGCTCCAAGCCAGAAGACCAGGGCGCTGGCGACCAAGGCATGATGTTCGGCTACGCTACCAACGAAACGGACAACTACATGCCGTTGGCGCTTGACCTTTCCCATAAAATATTGATGGAAATGGCCGACATACGCCGGGAAGGCAAGCGGATGAAATACCTCCGCCCCGATGCCAAATCGCAGGTGACCATCGAATATTCTGACAAAAATCAGCCTGTTCGCATTGACACCATCGTGGTGTCCACACAGCACGACGACTTTGCGGAGGAGAAGGCGATGTTGGAGCAAATCAAAAAAGATGTCATTAGCTACGTGATTCCAAGGGTGAAGAAAAAATGCTCGGTGAAAGTGCAGCGCCTGTTCAAGGGCGACATCACTTTCCACGTGAACCCAACCGGCAAGTTCGTCATAGGTGGCCCACACGGCGACACGGGCCTCACGGGTAGGAAAATCATCGTGGACACTTACGGTGGGAAAGGTGCGCACGGTGGCGGTGCATTTAGCGGCAAAGACCCTTCTAAAGTGGACCGTTCTGCTGCTTATGCAACTCGCCACATTGCTAAAAACCTCGTTGCTGCAGGCGTTTGTAGCGAAGTACTGGTACAGGTGAGCTATGCTATCGGCGTTGCGAAGCCAACCAATATCTATGTCAACACTTACGGTTCTAGCAAAGTGAAAATAAAGGACAGTGAAATTGCCAACATCGTGGACGGCTTGTTCGATATGCGCCCATACGCCATCGAAAATCGGTTCAAACTCCGCAACCCGATATACTCCGAAACTG
>JAHEAS010000054.1:6645-11059 GCA_024642645.1 Saprospirales bacterium
ACATGGGCCGCAACTCGGAGGTGAAAAAAGTAACGCTGACCAATGGCTCCGGTGAAACCATTACGAAGGAAGTAGAAACCTTCACTTGGGAAAAACTAGACTATGTGGACAAGGTGAAAAAAGCCTTCGGACTCGCATAAAACTGGCCGAAAACATGAAGGGCCGTGCAGGTGTTATCCCGCACGGCCTTTTCTTTTTGCCCAATGGGAACGTTTTGCGAAGCAAAAGATTTATAACTTGCCAACCAGAAAATGGGTTGATGAAGTTGATAGGGTTGATGAGGGTTGATAAGACCCCCATCAACTCCATCAACCCTTATCAACCCTATAAACCAAAGTTCAATGGCCGAAATTCGCCAAAAGCAGGTAGCAGAAATGATAAAGCGGCACTTTAGTGTGCTGTTGCAACAGGAGGGGTCGTACATATACGGTACGGAGCCGTTCGTAACGGTGACCAACGTCAAAATGACGCCGGACTTCAACACCGCCAAGATTTACCTCAGCATTTTCAATACTGAAAACAAACAGGAAGTCATCTTGGAAATGGAGAACCAATACACTCGTTTAAAGCAAGCGCTTGTCCATCGGATAGGCAAGCAGATGCGGCGAATGCCAGAGCTCCAATTCTATATTGACGACACCCTCGACGAAATGTACCGGGTGGATACCCTCTTCCAACGCCTCGAAGCCGACAACCAAATGGGCCGGGGACGAGAGGAGGAGGAATAGAAAAATTTACGGTCGCGGATTTATTTATCCCTTTGGGACGATTTACGATTGTGGCTACTACTATACTTTCGTGCTGAATCACAGTTATCTGAAAAATAGCAGTTTCCCAGTCGTAAATCGGCATTCGTAAATCGTAAATAAACAATGCCATGAATAACTTACCCAAATTTTGCTTCGCAATGGTCATATCGACCCTGCTTGCTGCCTGCAAGTCGGAACCAATTGGCGGAAAACTCGAAGGCAGTTACTGGACGCTTTCAACGGCAAAACTCTCCGACGAGGCCGTCAAGCTTTCCACGGACAGTGAAATCAACCTCGTTTTTTCCGAAGGAAATCTCAACGGCACGGCGCCCTGCAACAGCTATTTTGCCGAATACACCACCAAGGGCAGCACCATCAGCTTGAGCGAATTGGGCGCTACCAAACGGTTTTGTGATGAAATGGAACAGGAAAACGCCTACCTATCCCTGCTCTCCAAGTCCCAAACTTACTCGGTGAACGGCGACAAGCTCGACCTGTTTTCCACCAACGGCCAACTCAGCTTTGTCCGCATGAAAAATGACAAGGCGGAGGCCACCCGTTTCTCTCAAGGTGTGGGCAAGTTGGCCGCCCAGTTTCCGATGCTGGACGCTGGCGATGTACAGCACTTACACCCCATCCTGCGGGTGGACAGCCCCGGCAACTACCCCTACAAAGGCACGTTGATTGATACAAGTTTTTACAAATATTTCGGCGCTGACGTACGGGACGTTTGGATTGGGAGCGGCGGTGAAGTGATGGCTGTCGGGCAATTCGGTGGCTTTTTCATCTGTCGAGTGCCCGGTCGATATGTCTCTAGCGATATAGCCCTTTTCTGGATAAAAGACAGCGAGATGCAACACGTCGAAACAGTTGCTTGGGCTTGGTGCGACGAGGGCTGGTGCAACCAGCAAGACGCCTGGCTAACCGATACCGATAAGGACGGCCGCACCGACGTTGTACAGCACTATACCCTCACAGATGACCGCGGGAAGACAAAAGAAGAACGCCTTACGCTCCTTCGCCAAACAGAAGCAGGTGAACTTCTTACCGACGACACTGCCAAACCAGAAAAAGGCAAATTCAAGATGGCTAAGATTTGAAAATTGAAGATTACATTCGTTGTGAAAACACAAGAAAATCAATTGACTGCCTATAAAGCTTGACATAAATTGCAACAGTAAGTTGAGCAATTATCCCACCACCATCATGATGAAAATCATATTGTGAAGCTACCTTTTCAGCTATTTTTACTCTGCCCTTTTTGAGGTTATATTGCTAGACAATCTTGAAATGATGGCGACGGTGCATCGAAATAACTGAAGAATGCATTAGCTTGATCGTTTAAGGCAATATGGTTAATATGTTAGTTAATAAATCGAACCCTTTTTCAATAAAAGTCCTCATGGTTGTGCTTTTGACCATGATTATGCGCTTCCCTGCCTTTATTTCTCCCAAAGCAATAGACGACGAAAGAATTTATTCAGCAGTAGCCATAGAAATGATTAATGGTGGCCTAATGTATAAAGATGCTGTTGAACGGAAACCTCCGATGCTTTTCTGGACCTACCAAGCGATTCTTGAAATCGGCGGGGATTACAATTGGCATTTCTTGCATATTGCCGGATTTGTATGGATTCTAATGACCATGTGGGGCATATATATGATTACTGAACAGCTTTTTGGAAAAGATGCTGGCTTGGTTGCTGCTCTATTTTACGGTGTTTTTGTGAGTTGGGGAATTTGGGGGAATTTGGCGCTCAATGGAGAAATCTTGATGAACCTGCCCATTGTGTGGGGAATATATTTCGTGCTGAAAAACAAGTCGGGTACTCGGGTATTGGAATTGTTTTTTGCAGGCATGCTCCTGTGTTGTGCTTTCTTATTGAAACAACCTGCAGCCATTATGGCGGTGCCATTAGGTATTTACCTTTTATCCCTAGGCTACAGAAAAAAGAATCAAATAACACTCCTGACCTCTCTCTCACATGCCTCCATTTTCACTATTGGGTTTGCCACCTTATTAGCACTGGTAGTATATTCCCTATTTTTAAAAGGTATTCTTGCAGAAGCATATTATTGGACAATTGGGAATCATGATATACCTCACGGTATTTTCGACCTCGTTTTCTGGTATAGAGGAATAGGGATGACAGCCGTTTTTACAGGTGTCTGCGGTGTGCTTGTAATTGGAACAGCGATGTCAATAAAAATGTGGAAAACCAATAAGTGGCAATTATGGGAGGATATTCATCCAGAATTCTGGGCATTAGTTGGCTTGCTTATCGCATCGTTAATAGGATTGTCTCAACCGGGTAGGTTTTATCCTCATTATTATATTCAGTTGGTTCCTGTATTGTGTATTTTTTCAGCTCCCATATTTAGCAATATTTGGTCAAAAAAACAATCTTTTGACTTTTGGCTTTTAAGATATAAGCCAAGTCAATTTTGGATAGCGATTACTATCACAGCCTTCTCCACTAGTTACTATGTGGGTCTAAAAAATCATTGGGAAAACTCAGCAGCCGGCCAGTATTTACTTGAAAACTCAAAGCCGACAGACAAGTTGTTTGTTTGGGGACAAAGCACCAATCTTTACCTAGATGCACACCGCAGGGCTGCCACCCGTTATGTTGCCACTTTCCCATTGACGGGATACATCTTTGGAAGTCCTTTGAGCTGGGATACATCCTATGATACATCAAATAGGATTGTACCGGGTGCCTGGGAAAATCTCAGAAATGATTTTCTTGATTATCTTCCTGATTATATCATTGATTGCGACGCAGTCAGAAATGTCCCACGCTACCCAGTTTCCAAATTCCCATACCTCCAAAGCATCTTAGAAAATTGCTATGAGCGGGAAACAAAGACAATTAATGGGATTATTTACAAAAGGAAAATTGGAGATTGTCCTCAAGCGAAACTCCCAGTACTATAAAAATGTTTGTTTCGCCTACAACATCGTGTATTATCTTCAAATAAACATTTCATTTATTATAATGGAACCCCAAAATGTCATCTTCACTTTAATAGCCAAATTTATAAAGTTCGGCTTTGTCGGGCTAAGCGGTCTTTTTATAGATTTTGGGTTGACCTACCTTTGTAAGGAAAAATTCCAGGTCCCCAAATACCTGTCTAATAGCATCGGCTTTATTACTGCAGCAAGTAGCAATTATTACCTCAACCGAATTTGGACTTTTGAAAGTCAAAACCCGGAAATATTATCTCAATATGGCAAATTCATAATTATATCCATTATTGGACTATGCCTGAATAATTTAATTATTTATATCCTAAACGACCGAAAAGGATATAATTTTTATGCTGCCAAATTAATCGCTATCGGCTGCACATTGCTATGGAATTTCTCAGCGAATTACATTTTCACCTTCTAATTAATTCGTGTAAAAATTGATACAAACCCCTAGCAGTAATAACCATAAACACAAAAGGGCTGCATCGTAACTTTCGTTTTGACACAGCCCTTTTTCAAGGTAGAAATAAAACCGCCAGGGGATTACGCAGCGCTCTTATCCTTCCGAATCTTGTTCAGCGCAGAACCCGCTTTCACCCAAGCAATCTGCTGCTTGTTGTAAGTATGCTTCACCTCGAAGCTCTCCTCCGTGCCATCGGCGTGTTTCAGCAGGATGGTCAGGTGCTTGCCC
>JAHEAS010000647.1:0-636 GCA_024642645.1 Saprospirales bacterium
GGGTTCCATGTCGGCACATTGCCCAAACAAATGTACCGGAACAATGGCTTTGGTCCTTGGCGTAATGGCTTTTTCAATGATTTCGGCGCTAATGTTAAAGGTGTCTGGGTCCACATCTACCATGACGGGCACTAAGTGCAATAAGCCAATGACCTCTGCTGTGGCTACATACGTGAACGTGGGCACGATGACTTCATCGCCTTGCTCCAAACCCAGCGCCATCAAAGCTATTTGCAGCGCATCCGTCCCGTTGGCGCAAGGGATTACATGCTTAACACCCAAATATGCTTCCAACGCCACTTGAAATGCCTTGACTTGTGGCCCATTGATATACTGTGTCGAGCCAATGCATTCGAGCACCGCAGCGTCAATTTCCTCCTTTATCTTTAGGTATTGACCTTTGAGGTCCACCATTTGGATGGAGGAAAAGCTATTGGCTGTTGGCTGTTTGCTGTCGGCTGTTGGTAATTGGCTGTTGGCTGTTGGCTGTTGGTAATTGGCTGTCATAGGGTTGAGAGGTAGGCGTTGGTTTTCTTTTGGAAAAGAGTCAATTTGGGTAGAATAACATCAATTTTTTGCTGATTTAAGGTTATTTTTGGATTAAATCCATTGATAGTCAACTGTTTAGCCGCAGAG
>JAHEAS010000647.1:646-2962 GCA_024642645.1 Saprospirales bacterium
GTTCGTGTCGGGGCGCTGCCCCTAAAGGATTTTCCGGCTGATTTCTGCTACAAACGGAGTCGCCCCCAATGGGGCTAACGCTCTGCGGCTCTAATCAAAACCTCACGTTGGTTTAGATAACCAATCAGTTGACTTGCCAGTATTTGCGTTTCTAATTCAAAGGAAGAGCCTATGGAGATTTCAAAATAGTGAGCAACTTCTTTGTTGCTTTTACGGCTGCATCCCTCAGCAATATTGGAAGGAATAGAAATCACTGCTCTTTGCATTTGCGATTTCAAGCCATATTCCTCTGTCTTTGGCAAACGCTTGACTAGTTCGTAAGTCAATTTCACTATTTCCATCCCCAATTGCCAAATTTCAAGGTTTCTGAAGTTTCTCATCGGGTTAATAGTAATGGCTATTCTTGCTAACGGCCAATAGCTAACAACCTATAGCTAATCGCCAATAGCCTTTTAAATAACCATCCCCGCAGCTACCGTCTCATTCGTGCCTTCGTCCACCAATAAGACACTACCGGTAATGCGGTTCTTACTGTAGGCATCCACAAACAACGGCTTGGTGGTGCGAATGCTAATCCGAGCGATGTCATTCATTCTTATCTCCTTGTCTTCTAAATTTCGGTGCAAGGTATTGACGTCCATTTTATATTGAACTTCCTGAATGATGCACCGGGCAGTTTGTGTCGTATGGCGGATTTCATATTTACCCCGTAATTGTAACGGCCTTTCGTTGAACCAACATATTCTAAGCTCAATATCTTGAGATACCTCCGGTTTATTGCTTTCCCGGACAATCATATCACCCCGGCTAATGTCAATGTCATCTTTTAGGAGTAAGGTAACTGACATGGGTGGAAATGCTTCTGGTATTTCCCCATCAGCGGTGTCAATTTTATCAATCGTAGAGGTAAATCCGGAGGGCAATACCATGACACTATCGCCCTTTTTTAATATCCCGCCTGCAACTCTCCCCGCATATCCCCGATAATCGTGAAAATCATCGGAATAGGGCCTGATTACATATTGCACTGGAAACCGGGTATCGATAAAATTATGGTCGCTGCCGATGTGTACATTCTCTAGGTAATAGAGTAGGGTAGCGCCTTCATACCATGGCATATTATTGGAGCGGTCAACTACATTGTCGCCTTTAAGGGCAGAAATCGGAATAAAAGAAACGTCCTGTACTACCAGCTTTGCGGCAAATTGCTCAAATTCTTGGCGTATGCTTTCATAAACTTCCTGTGCATATTCTACCAAGTCCATTTTATTGATGCATATCACCAAATGCGGTATTTGCAACAAGGAGGATATGATGGCGTGCCGCCGAGTTTGCTCCACAATGCCATGCCGGGCATCTACCAAAATTAAGGCAACATTGGCGGTAGAAGAACCTGTGACCATATTTCTTGTGTATTGAATATGGCCGGGTGTGTCTGCAATGATGAATTTTCGTTTTGGGGTCGAAAAATAGCGATAGGCAACATCAATGGTAATGCCTTGTTCCCGCTCTGCCTTAAGTCCGTCAGTCAATAAAGCGAAGTTAACGCCTTCTTCGCCACGTTTTTCCGAGGCTGTTTTGATGGCGTCGTATTGGTCCTCGAAGATGGATTTGCTATCGTATAGCAAGCGGCCGATCAGGGTGCTTTTGCCGTCATCTACGGAGCCTGCGGTGGAAAATCTAAGTAACTCAGTATTCATAACATTAAGACACGAATTTTCACAAATTCCACGAATTATAAGTTAATGACTCTTCGATGTTGAAAGGACTTTGAACCAAAGTTTAATACGAGAGAAAGCGGAGAATCTGCAATAGCGATATAATTTAGAGCTTGTTTTATATGGTCGCTGTCTATTTCTTTAGTGGCTTTGACTTCTAAAATTACTTCATCGAATGCTACGAAATCAGCATAAAAATTGTGGGGTAAAATTATATCCTTGTAATGGACGTCAAACCTTTTCTCTCTTTGGTAAGGAATATTATTCATCTTAAATTCGTATTCCATGGCATCTTTATATACAATCTCGAGTAAACCTGGGCCAAGCATCCTATGAATCTCCATGCATATTCCAACAATTTGGAAACATTCTTCTTTAAAGATTATGCTTTCCAAGCTGTTCATTTCTTTTAAAAATTCGTGTAATTTGTGTGAATTCGTGTCAACTAAAAATACCCATCCTTTTTCCGGTCCTCCATGGCTGTATCACTGCGTTTGTCATCTGCTCGGCCGCCACGTTCGGTTTTACGGCTAATGGCTACTTCTTCAATGATTTCGTCAATGGTGGTAGCAGTTGATTCCCAAACCCCAGTGCAAGT
>JAHEAS010000648.1 GCA_024642645.1 Saprospirales bacterium
GCAGATTGCAACGGCACACAGTTTTGCTCCAATGACAACACTGGCAACGCTACCGACCCCGACCTCCAAGCCATTGCGTCCGGTACCCTTTTCGACTTCGCTAAGTTTACCATCACTTTCATTCCGACTTCCGACACTCTTCGGTTTAAATATGTTTTTGCTTCCGAAGAATACCCCGAATGGGCATGTACCGCCTTCAACGACGTGTTTGGGTTCTTCATCAGCGGGCCTGGCATCAATGGTCCATATCAAAACAATGGCAAGAACATCGCCCTGATTCCGGGGACTACCACGCCAGTTGCCATCAACAACATCCACCCTCAAAATGGCAATTGCGCACCCGCCTATGGCCAATATTACAATGACAACATGTCCAACAACGGACAGCCTGTTTACGATGGCTACCTGTCTGTATTCATTGCAGAAGCGGTAGTTATTCCCTGCGAGACCTATACCATCAAATTGATGGTCTCCGACGTGGGCGACAATGCTTATGACACGGGTGTTTTTCTGGAAGCAAAATCCTTTGGAACTGGCTCGCTCAAGGTCGAAACCTCGACCATCAGCCTCGACGGAACCGTCACCGAGGACTGCGCCAGTGGCTCCATTACCTTCACTTACCCTGGTCCAGTGGAAGCCGATTACCCACTTGATTACACCATCATCGGCACCGCACAAAACGGCGTGGACTACTTGGACATCCCGCTCAACCTCTTTATCCCTACAGGCGATAGCTCCATCACCATCCCCATCATTGCTTTCGAAGATGGAATTCCTGAAGGCCTTGAAACCATCGGCTTCGACATTCAGCGAGACATTTGCAACCGGGACACTTTCTGGGTTTACATCCGGGACAATGAAATTGTGCCGCCGGAATTGGGGCCAGATACCACGATTTGCAAATTTGATTCGGTGCAATTGGACGGTACGCTCCCGATACCGCTGCCGCTTCCACCATCTTTCACCAATACACAAGATTACACCGTAACCACCGCAACCCCTGCCTACTCCTCGATACAAGTGGCTGGTGTTCAGCCCGTAACCTTGGGACCGGGCGTCATTCAATCGGTCTGCGTGAACATTGACCACAATTGGGTGGATGACCTTGACTTGTTCCTCATTTCTCCAAGCGGACAATTCATCGAACTAAGCTCCGACAACGGCTCCAACTGTGACGACTACACCAATGTCTGCTTCACTCCCGGTGCGACCAACAATATTGGGGCGGGCTTCCCTTGGCCACCTTGCTCTTCTGGCGGGCAGCCATCCTTTGCCAACGGCACCTTCGCCCCAGAAGGCGTCTGGTCTGACCTCTGGGACGGGGACTACCTCACTAACGGCACTTGGAAACTCCTCGTCCTCGACGACCAAATGGGCTTCAACGGCACCATCCTCGATTGGACGATAACTTTTGAACCGCTCTACCAACTTTACTACGAGTGGACGCCAGCAGCTGGCCTAAGCTGTACCGATTGTCCAAATCCAATCGCAAGCCCAGACCAAACGACGACCTATCACCTGTCAGCCTCCGACACCTACGGTTGCATTGTGGAAGACAGCATCACCATCGTTGTCAACGACGTGCTGCCTCCACCCAATATCATTTGTTCGGACATTACGAACAACAGCATCACATTTAATTGGGACCCTATTGCTGGCGCAATGGGCTACATGGTCAGCATCAATGGTGGGCCATTTACCCAAACCAACAATGTCACGGAAACAGTGAACGGCCTGACCCTCAGCGAAGACGTAACCATCGACGTTTACGGCATCGGTGAATGCAACGGACAAACTGGAACGGCCACCTGTACCACCCCAGCCTGTACCGCTCCGGGCCTCATGGTGATGGGCCAAACCAATGTTACCTGCAATGGCGACAGTGATGGCACCGTTACGCTACAAGCCTCTGGTGGCGCTGGTGATTACGTGTACACTTTTAATGGCGTAAACAACATGACAGGCATTTACACGGGCGTTGCCGCAGGCACCTACACTGCCACCGTGTTGGATTCTTGGGCTTGCCCTAACAATATCACGGTGACGGTTTCTGCTCCGCAATTACTCAATATTCAGCCAAATGTTGTCAATCCAATCAGTTGCAACGGCATCGGAGATGCAGTGATAGCAGCTCCAGTCACGGGTGGTTCGGCGCCATACAGTTTTGTTTGGAACAATGGGCAAACCGATTCGGTGGCCATCAATCTCAGCCCTGGACTTCAAAGTGTCACGGTAATTGATGCCAATGGCTGTTCGGCAAGTGGTTCCGTTAACTTGACAGAACCAATCCAGCTCACCCTCAATACCGCTGTCGATAGTGCCAATTGTTTCGGTACAGCGACAGGCGGTGCGCTTGTCATCATCAACGGCGGCACCAGTCCGCACGACATTCTCTGGGATGCCGCTGCTGGAAATGCCACCACCGACCTCGCCTCCAACTTGCTTGCAGGCAACTACACCGTCACCGTGACGGACTTTAATGGTTGCTCCGCAACAACCGCTGCCACGGTGCTGGAACCATCAGCTATTTTGCCAAGCATCACCCCAACCAACCCGCTTTGCAACGGTGGCTCGACAGGCCTAGCAACGGCCGCTGCAACTGGTGGTGTTGGCGGATTTCAGTACACTTGGAGCAACGGCGACATTGGCCCAATGGCCGACATGTTGAGTGCCATGAGCTACACCGTTACGGTGACAGATGCCAATGGATGCACTGCTACGCAAAGCACAACATTGACCAACCCGGCAGCCATTTCCTTGCAACTCACGCCCACGGACGTACTTTGTTTTGGGCAAAATAATGGCGCCATAACAACCGTCGCCAATGGCGGCACTGCGCCACTGACCTATTTGTGGAGCAATGGCGCTACCACACCGAACCTTACCGGCGTCATTGCCAACAACTATTGCCTGACCATTACCGATGGCAATGGCTGCACAGCCACGGCATGTTCTAAT
>JAHEAS010000649.1 GCA_024642645.1 Saprospirales bacterium
TAAAGCCTGTTCCGGGATTTAGCGGGTACTGGAAGGGCAGCACTTTGTTGCCAAATCGTGCCCTGGCCTGCTCCAGGGTAGCGTCATAATCGGCTTTCTCATGGTCAACCTGGTTGACAATAAAAAGACAGGGAGCGTGAAATTTTTCAACGTACTCCCAAAGCAACTCTGTGCCTACCTCCACGCCGCTTTTGGCGTTGAGGACCATCAGGGCGGTGGATGCAACTTTCAACGAGGAGACCACCTCGCCGACAAAGTCGTCGGAACCAGGGGTGTCCAGCACATTGATTTTGTTGCCTCGCCAATCGTCGTGCATGAGCGTTGAAAAAATAGAGTTACCGCGCTCGTGCTCAATGTCGGTGTAATCAGAAACAGTATTCTGCTCTTGGACTGTACCCCGGCGGCTGATGCCGCCGGACTCGAAGAGCATGGTTTCTGCCAAAGTCGTTTTTCCGCTGCCGGGGTGACCCAGCATAACGACATTACGGATGTTACTGGTGTCGTAAGTCATAACGCTTCTATTAGTGCTTCTGGCGCAACCACCGCGCAGTATTTTTGCGACAAACGACTGATTTTCAATGGTTTGTCGCAAATACAGACTGCTCACTGCCTACCGCCTTCTGCTTTAGTTGGCTTTCTCGTTGTTGGTTGTTCGTTTTTGGTTCGATTTGGTTGAAAAAAAGAACAACTGGTAACAAACGACAAAAGATGTTTTTGAAAAATTGAGCCGTGAACCTATTAAATTACGACTACTAAAAAAAATTTTTTTGCGGTTTTGAAATTTATCCCGCCTGTTTTTTTCGTCCTGTTTTTTTTGTCGAAACTTATTTCGGTCGAACATGCGAACATACCGGACACTTATCGTTTATTTGTTTTTTGTGCCAATGAGAATTGTCAACAGTTCTTTCAAAACCTCCTCCCTATGGCTTAAAAGGCCATCTTTGCACCCCAAAAATCCCTTGTTATCACTCAATTTTTACTCACTGATGACCAGATTCGCCCTGTTTTTATGCTTTATTTTTTTTGCAACAATTGCCTACAGCCAAAGCGTTGAGGAGCTGGAACAACAGCTCAAAGAAGCCACTACCCCCAAGGAAAAAATGACGCTCAACTACCAGCTCGCTACCGAGTGGCTGAAAAAAGACGCCAAAAAATCCATTGACTACGGCAAGGCAGCTCACCAAAAATCGCTGGAGCTTAAAAATAACGGTATGGGCGCCGAAGCGTCCTACCTCGTGGCCAGGGCCTATGCACGCACCCGCGACGATAGAAACCAAGATATTTGGCTCGGGACCGCCACCAAATTTGCCATGGACGCCAACGATGCCAACCTAATCATCCAGACGGTGGACGAACGCAGCCGCCTTGCCTCCAAAAATCACGACGAGCGAAAAGCGCTCAAAGTGGTGCAGGAAGCCTTCGATTATTTCAGTAAAAAAGGCGGGAAAAGCATCAGCGAGATGCAGGCGCAGTACGATGTGCAGCGCACAATGCTGGAGCGAGAAAAGACGCAATTGGAACGAGAGAAGACACAGTTGGAGCAGGACATGAACCAGTTGGTGCGGGAAAAAAAGCGGCTGGAAAACGAGATTGGGGTCGTCACTACCGAAAGGGAACATGTCACTACTGAGCGGGACGTTCTGAAAGAAGACAAGACCCTACTCACCGAGCGTCAGCAGGAGCTGGAGTCGCAGAAGCAAATGGTGGAGGAAGAAATTACGAAGAAAGAGGAAAAAATAAAATCCGTGTCTGCCGAGCGGGCGAAGGCGCTGTACATCGCTGAGGTGAGCCGCCGTCTCGTGGATTCGCTGGAGGCAAGGCAGGCAATTGACTCCTTGGCATTGAACCAAACAAGCCTCGCCCTCGAAAACGCCGAATTGGCACAGTCGCGGGGGAAGTACCTGATTTACCTGCTTGCGGCGGCGGCGCTATTTACGATTTTGCTGTCCATTGCCTTCTACCTTCGGTATTTGAACAAAAAGAAATCCTCTAACCAGCTTGCGAAGCAAAACAAGATAATCGAGGAGGAACGGCAGCGCTCAGACGAGTTGCTCTACAATATCATGCCCGTGGACGTTGCTAAGGAACTCAAGGAAAAAGGCTCGGCCACTGCCCAGCAGTTTCCGGAGGCCACGGTGCTTTTCACCGATTTTAAAAACTTCACCCAAATTGCCGAAACCCTTTCGCCAGCAGCACTAGTGAACGAACTGAACGAATGCTTCAGGGCCTTCGACCATATTATCTCGCAGCATCCTGAAATTGAAAAAATAAAGACCATTGGCGATGCCTATCTCTGCGCCAGCGGCCTCGTGAAGCACAAGACCGTACCCAATGGCATCGTACAAGCTGCCCTCGAAATGCAGGAATTTTTGGACGACCACAAATCGGAAAAAATGCAGAAAGGATTGCCGTACTTTGAGGCCCGGATCGGCCTGCATACTGGGCCCGTGGTGGCTGGAGTGGTCGGTTTTAAAAAATTCGCCTACGACATCTGGGGTGATACCGTCAACATCGCCGCTCGCATGGAGCAGCAATGTGAACCGGGGCAGGTAAACATCTCCGAGACCACCTTCGGTTTGGTAAAATATCATTTCAACTGCCAGTCGAGGGGTAAAATTCCCGTAAAAAACAAGGAGGAGATGGAGATGTATTACGTGATGGAAAAAAAGTGATAGTCGGCAGTCTAGTGCTTCGTAACATTTGAAATTATTGCCTTTATCATAGGAAGGCTTTGAATAGTTTAGCGTCAAAACGAAAATCAACAAACATGGAATCCAACAACAAACGCCTGCTCAGCCTTGACGTGTTCCGTGGCCTCACGATGGCCCTGATGGTACTCGTCAACAACGCCGGTGGCCTGCCCGACGGCTCGCCGCTCGTACATGCCGCTTGGAACGGCTGCACCCCCACCGACCTCGTTTTTCCTTTTTTCCTTTTCATCGTG
>JAHEAS010000650.1 GCA_024642645.1 Saprospirales bacterium
ATGTGATTGGGAAAACGACGGCGATGCTCCAAAACAAGACCCTGCTCCTCGACCTGCAATTGCTGGAGCGCACGACGGACACCGCCAAGTTTGCGCTAAAACTGACCAATCTGGCTGGTCACAAGTTCCCGTCCGGCTACCCGTCACGGCGGGCGTTCATTCAGTTCGTGGTGGAAACCGAGTCGGGCGATACCGTTTTTGTTTCTGGTAAAATGGACAGCGAGTACGAGGTGTTGGGCCAGAACCCGACTTACGAACCTCATTACCAAACGATTAGCTCGGAAGACGAGGTGCAGATTTACGAGATGGTGATGGGCGACGTGAACGGCGATGTTACCACTGTGCTCGAACGTGCCGACCACCCCATCAAGGACAACCGCTTGCCGCCGTTGGGTTTTAAAAAATCAAATTTGGCATACGATACGGTCCTGATAGCGGGGACTGCGTTGACTGACCCTGATTTTAATTTGGAAAATGGCACGGAAGGCTCCGGTACCGATATGGTGTATTTTCATGTCCCAATGCACGGCGAAAAAAGCCTGCTGCTGGTGACCGCCAATGTTTTTTACCAACCCACTCCACCAAAATGGATGGTCGAAATGTTCAGCGAAACCACGCCGGAAATTGAGACTTTTCGCCCGATGTTCGCAGCTGCTGACCGTGCGCCTGTGCTGGTTCGTTCGGCAGAAATCATGGTGGACCCCATCATCAGCGGGGTGAAAAGCCTGCGTCGGGAGGCATTTGTGAAAATCTATCCCAACCCAACCTCCGATGGACGGTTGTTCGTAAAGTCATCCGAGGAACATGAAGTGCGGGTGTTCGACCTAAAAGGGCGGCAAGTAGAATCATTGCGCAGCAAAACAGGCAGCTATGAAATAAACTTGCCTGGCCGTGGTGTCTTTTTGGTGCAGTTTAAAGGGCGTGACGGACGGGTTCAGACCGAAAAAGTGGTGGTGAAATAACTTTCTTGTGAACGAAAACAAACAACTTCAACAAAATATTCAACGCTATGAGAAATCGTTTTTTACTATTTTTCGTCCTACTTATTGCCTTCGGCAAATCACAAGCCCAAGAAGCGGTTGTGCTGTTTCCATACAATAACCTACTAAACAGTGTCATCGGTTTTTCCTACAATAACTGTGTAGTTGATATGAACAACGACTTCCTCGACGACGTCGTTCGAGTCACGGACAACGGCATGTACATTGACTACCAGCAGCCAGATGGGAGTTTCACCCAATCTTTTTTTCCGATAACATTTTTGTTCAAACCTACTTGGAGCATCTGTGCTGGTGACCTCGACAACAACGGCTACAATGACCTGCTTTTTGGTGATGGCTCTGGACTTTCTTTTGTGAAGGCAAACGCAACAGGTACGGCTTACACGGAATATGCCATGTCAGAATGGATATTTAGCCAGCGCTCCACCATGTCTGATATTGACAACGATGGCGATTTGGATGCATTTATATGCCATGACGTTGACCAATCGCTTCCCTACCGCAATGACGGCACAGGCAATATGACCCTCGACCAAAGCCTTATTGTTACCGCCGACCGCCCTGGAAATTATGCTGCTATTTGGACGGACTACGACAACGATGGCGACAGTGACCTTTACATCACCAAATGCAAGGGAGGCTCCTCTCCTGGCGATATTGACCGAACCAATCTTCTCTACCGCAACAACGGAGATGGTACTTACTCGGAAGTGGGGCAGCAAGCAGGCGTGGATGATAATGCCCAGTCTTGGAGCACGGTTTTCGAGGATTTTGACAACGATGGCGATTTTGATGCGTTCATTGTCAACCATGATTTCCAGAACCGCTTTTTCCTCAACAATGGCGACGGCACTTTCACTGACATTATAGGCTCCACTGGCATCAATCCCACTCAGCTTGGGGCATGGGAGAATGCATCTGGTGATTTTAACAATGATGGCTATGTGGATATTTTGTCCCAAATGCAAACCAGGCTATACAAAAACAATGGCAATCTGACTTTTACTGGTCAAAACCTGCCGGTTAGCGGCGGTGGCATTGGCGACCTCAACAATGACGGATTTCTCGATGTGGTCGTTGGTGGGGCAGTTTATTTGAACAATGGAAATAGCAACAATTGGCTAAAGGTCAATACTATTGGTAGTACAAGCAATCGGAATGGCATTGGTGCCAGAATTGAATTATATGGGCCATTTGGCACACAAACCAGAGAAGTGCGCAGTGGACAAAGCTTTAGTCCGATGAGTTCGTTGGGGGTGTATTTTGGCATTGGGCAAGCTACCCAAGTGGATTCGGTGATAGTGAAATGGCCTTCTGGGTTAAAAACCAAGCTGGTTGATCCTGTAATAAACACGGCTGTCACCATTACAGAAACTGGGTGCCTCCTGCCTCCTTCACAACTGGTCGTTAATGGCAACACGACTATTTGTCCCAATGAAATAGTCGAAATTGTTGCACCCGACGGGTTTAGTTACGAATGGTCCAACGGTCAGACGACACAATCGATAACTACTTCCCTGCCTGGTGACTATAGTGCCGTATTGGCCGATTCCAACGGTTGCGTTTCATTGACCAATACCATTCAGGTTTCATTGATTCAAGAAACCATTCCGGTTGTTTCCGCCGATGGCGAAACGAAGTTTTGCGAAGGAGGTTCGGTAGTCTTAACAGCATCTGGAGGCGAAAATCCTGTTTGGTCAACTGGCGAAATGGGGTCGAGTATTACGGTGACCAACTCCGGTGAGTATTTTGTGTCAACGGATGCCATTTGCTCCAATGACCTGATACCCTCAGCGGTTATTGAAGTGATTGAGTTGAATGCGGATGCTCCAATTGTGACCGGTGCAAACATTGCTCCCGGTGATTCCGTGCTGCTCACAGCGACAGGAGAAAACCTACAGTGGTACGATGCTGCTGCCAACGGAAACCAACTTGGCTTGG
>JAHEAS010000651.1 GCA_024642645.1 Saprospirales bacterium
TCACGCTGCTTTCCATGCCCGGAAAAACTGAAATCGCTGTTGTGGAAATGGGCGCCAACCACCCTGGCGACATAGACTTCCTCTGCCGCATTGCCGAGCCGACGCATGGCCTTATTACCAATGTGGGCAAAGCGCACCTAGAGGGGTTCGGCGGTTTCGAAGGTGTAAAAAAGACCAAGTCGGAGCTGTATCGTTATTTGGCCGAACGCAACGGACTTGTGTTCATCAATATGGACGAGCCGCACCTGACGGAACTGGCCGAGGGGAATCGACTTCGGCTTTTTTACAAAAAAAGCGAAGCCCCAGACCCAGCCAACGTGCCGTTCGAAATAAAATTAGTGGCGGAAGTGCCCTTTCTGGAAGTCGAATTCTTGAATGAAAATGGCCAGTTGACCCAAGTAAAAAGCCAGCTTATTGGCCAATACAACTTCAACAACATTATGACGGCAGTGGTCATAGGCAAGTATTTCAAGGTGCCAAGCGAGAAAATAAAAGCCGCCATTGAAAACTATGTGCCAAGCAATAACCGCTCTCAATTGAAGACAATTGGCACCAATAATTTCATCCTCGATGCCTACAACGCTAACCCGACAAGCATGAAAACAGCCCTTGACTCCTTTTCAAAAATGCTGAGTGAACGGAAAGTGGCCATCCTTGGGGCGATGAAAGAACTTGGCGAGTACAGTGACGATGAGCATTTGGCGATGGCCGAATTGGCCAGTGATGGGAATATTGACCAAGTCGTGCTGGTCGGTGAAGAATTCCGGCAGGCTGCCATGGCTACTAGGGCCATTTTCTTTGAAAATACGGAACAATTGAAGCAATGGTTCATTTCGCAAGACTTCGAGCTGACGCATTTTTTGATAAAAGGCTCCCGTAGTGTGGGCCTTGAACGACTGGTGGAGGAGTGATTTCATGAAAATATTGCGGAGCGACACTGGATTATAAATGCAGTCGATGTTAGGGGAAATGCAAGCTGAGTCGTTACCATTGCGAAGACGCATTTTTCAAACCGCATTTTTAAACAAAAAAGACAATAGCATGAAACGTATTCTACCTTTGCTCATGCTGGTGAGCATGATTGCCGGCCAAGTTTATGCTCAACTGGAAACCACCGCCCCAACTTGGCAAGTGGCCCGTTTTGGCATCGCACTAGGCGGTGACATTGACATGCCGGTAAACCTGAACCACCACTACCTGCTCAACACTGCGCAGGACGCAAACTTCGATGACAGCAACCTTCCGTTTGGCTCGGGTGAAATGACAAGAATGAATTGCGACAACGGTACTTTCCGAATCGGGTTGTCCGTATCGCCGCTCCGAGCACCGAACGTGGAATGGCAGTTTTCGTTACTCGACATTTCTGGTCGTATTGACATGGTGCACTACGAAATGGGCACCGAGGGCAATGCCGACTACCAGTGGCTCGAAGTAAACGCCGAGAACAAAGAAACAGCCATGGAGGCGGTGTACCTCCTGCATAGTCAAACCGGAAAGCGGTGGAATTGGTACGGGGGGCTTGGCACCAACTTTGGCTTTTCTCACAGCGGAAAAGTTCATGTAAAGGGCTTTTTACTGGACGACAACATTTCCGACGACCCAGCAGAAGGTCAAGAATTTGACTTGACCTACAACCAACGGGAAAGCTTCAACCAGCGTCTGTTCTTACAAGCTGGAATCGGCATCAGGTTCCTCCGGAAAATGGAATTTGGGTTGGAGTTCAGAAAAGGACTTGGCTACAGGGCTTCGTTCGGTGGCCCAACACACATGACCATCCTGAAGCGTTCACTTGGATTTTCGCTCAGGTGTCAATTGTTTTAAAATGGATACTGGGAATTAGGTATTGGGAATTAATTCACTTTTACAACGTCAATACCCAATACCTAATACCCAATACCAAAATTAGCAAATGCGTTTTCGTTTTAATTTTCTGTACATCGTCTTCTTTTTGGGGATTATTTTTTTTATCCCCATGACCAAAAAGCTCGTCAGCAACCCTGAGGAATTTTACGGCATTGCCGAAAACCAAATCCGGTCTATCAACCTCCAATACCCGGTAGAAATCAAGGAAATCAACGTGGCGCTTGGCGAAAAACTGGACTCCGGCCAATTGCTTGCCCGTCTTTACCGTACTGACCTGCCCATCAAAATCAACGACATCAACTACGAAATCCGGGAGTTGCAGGTAAAACGCTACATGGATATCGAGCAGCAACAAGCAGCGGCCAGCAAGCTGGAAGCCAAAAAAGCTGCACTTGTCGTCACTTACGATCAAAAAATTGCACAACTCCAAACCGAACAAGCTGCCCAATTAAAAGTACTTTCTGGCATAAAAACCATTGACTTAGAGTCTGCGACAAACGGCAGCGTACCTGACATTCGTTTGCAGCGCATTCTCTCCCTTCAAAAAGAAAAACAACTGGAAATCAAGCAATTGGATGTGGAACTGAGTCAAATCCATGCTGAAATAGAGTTGGCACAAGCGCCTATTGACCTCCGCATCAAAAAACTGGAAAGTGAACTAGAACTCATCAAGAAACAGGAAGCAGAACTAGATATTTTCGCTCCGCAATCAGGTATTGTTGGTCAATTGGACTTCATGCCCGGAGAGAAAATCGAAGCTTACACAGTCATCCTAAAAATATACGGCACACACCCCGATGTGGTCACTACCTACATCGGTGATGGGCGGTTGGCTGCCATCAAACTCGGCGACACACTAATGGTAGGCTCCATCAACCAGCCAGAATACCAAGTGCCGGGAGTGGTGCTCGGCCTCGGCACCCGCATCAAGGAACTACCCGAACGACTCCGCCGCATACCCGACCTCAAGGCTTGGGGCCGGGAGGTGCAATTGCAAATCCCACTGGACAATGCCTTTTTGCAAGGCGAAAAAGTGAAAGTGACCATGACGCAAACAGCGGCGTTATCGTTTTACTGA
>JAHEAS010000652.1 GCA_024642645.1 Saprospirales bacterium
CGGTGAAGGTCCCTTTCGCATCCGGTTCGAGGTAGCTGATTTCGGCGCTCACTGCACGGGCAGGGTTGTTCCGCCAGTTTTCGAAGAGGATTTTGTAGAAAATAAGCTGGCGCCAATACGTGCCACCGAAATCAGTTTTGAGTTTTGAGTTTTGAGTTTTGAGTTGGGGGGCACTGTCTGAAATGTCAAAATCGGGTCTTTTCAATTTGGAAGTATCCTGACTCCCTGTTTTATAGTCCACGATATGTGCATCTAATTCCGAATTGTTCAGGTAATCAACCCGGTCAATGGTGCCCGTGATGGGTACGCCTTCCACAATGACATTTTTGAAGGCTTGTTCGACTTTGCAGTTCTTCGTCCAGTTGTTTTGGTGCTTCGCAACATAGTCGTGCAGGTACTGGCGGCCTAACGTCATGCGCCGCTCGAAGTCTTTTTTACTCAAAAACCCCTGCTGGCGCTTCATTTCTGTTTCAAAAAACTGAACGAACTCTCCCGCAAAAGGGAACTGCCGCTTTTCCGGCACATTGCGGAGCATCTTCTCAAAACCACGTCGTAACGCATTGTGCATGGCTATCCCATAAAATGCTGCCTCGGTCGCCACGGCTGGTGCTCGCAGGACGTTCTCGTAGTAAAAACTCAGTGGGCATCGCAGGAATTTATTCAATGACGACACGCTCAGCGTGAAATTTTCGAGCAGCGCCTGCACCGCCTCCCGGTCGTGCGGCTCGATGCCCTTGGGTTTATTTTCCAGCAAAAGTGCGGCTTGTGCTTCCAGCACCGCTTCGGTTGATGCAGCTCCCGGTTGTACCTCGGTGCCCATGCCCTGCAATATTTCCGATACAAAAATGGCTGGATTAAGCCCCTTGCCATCGTCGCCCTGCTCGGCGTAGCTCATTTGCAGCACCTCCTTCGCCCTCGTTATGCCGACGTAGAACAACCGCCGACGAGCCTCTTCCGCATCCGCCTCGCCGCTCAGTGTCAGCGTGTCCGGGAACGAAAACTGCTGCCCGCCGCTGCGTTTGTTCGGTTCCCAGTTGTCCTTCACACAGTCCAGCAGGAACACCCAGCGGAATTCGAGGCCCTTGGAGGAGTGGGCGGTCAATAGCTGGATTGCGGATTGCGGATTGATGATTGCGGATTGGGGGGCTGCTTCCACTTTCTGACTTGTATCTGGCGCAGAATGATTGGGTGAGGCACTGCCAGTCCGCAATCCGTAATCCGCAATCCGCAATCCAATCCTATTGGCGTCCATGCTTTTCAAAATCTCTAGCAGGCGACTGAGGGTGAGGCGGGGGGTGCGCTCGGTTTCTTTTTCGAGGAAACTGGTAAAGGCAAACAGCACTTGCAGCTGCTCTTGCCGCTCCTCGCTGTCCAAGATGTTGCGGAGCAAACCGCTGCGGTTGATGAGCAGTTCGATGAACTTCGGGAGCGGCACGTTGGCGTATTGCGCCAGCATAAATTCCAGAAAATCAGACACTTGGGTGAAGGCTGCTGCATTTTCCAAACCTGCTGTCTCCAAGAAATTTTTATTCGAAACCAACAATCGCCAAGGCATTGCGGCCATTGACGATTCCGTGGAATCTGACTGCCAACTGCCAACTGCCAACTGCCAACTGCCCCACCGTCTCCCGTCCACCGACAACCTTGCTAAATCTTGCGGTTTTACCCCAAGAAAATCGAAATGCAGGATGCGGAAAAGGGCATGCTCGCCGCTGTACGGTTTGTGGAACTCGTCGTGGAGGTAGCCAAGCAGCAGCCGGAGGTTTTGGATGAGCGGCAGGTCGAGGGCGTTCATGGATTGGCGGGTCTGGTAGGGGATGCCCTTTTTGCCCAAAATCGCCATCAGCCGCTTGGCCTGTTTGTGCTTCGCAAAAATGACCGCCACCTCATCGAGCGGAAAGCCCTCTTGCATCAGTTTTTCGAGCTGCTTCGCAATGGCCACCTCCTCCTGCAAGCGGTTCGGGTAGCTTGTCACGACGGGGCGCATCGGCAATTTGGCAAACTCATCATGGCGGGCAGTGAGGAGCTTGTTCAGCCCCAAATCCTTGAGACTGTTGAGGATGCGTATCTGGTTTTTGTCAATCAGGGCGCCGGATGTGTCGAGGATATGCTGCGAGGAACGGTAGTTTTCCGTGAGCACCACCACCTTCACGTCGCTGTGGTAGGTGTGGAAAAAGTCTGAAATGTTCTTCAGCCTCGCCCCTTGGAACTCGTAGATGCTCTGGTCGTCGTCACCGACGATGAAGATGTTGGGAGCGTCCCAGAACTCGGTGAGGCGTTGTAGGATTTCGTTCTGGGCGCCATTGGTATCCTGGTATTCGTCGAGCAGGAAATAGAGATACTGCTCTTGGTAGCGGGCCAGCAAAGACGGCTGCTCCTTGAAGGCTCGCAGCACCCAAAGAATCATGTCCTCGTAATCGTAGCGGCGGGCATCTTGCATCAGCTTTTCGTAGCGGTCGAAAAGCTGGACGGCAGCCCGGAGGCGCTCCATTTTCAGTTGCTCGCCCTCAATGGCTGCGGTTTTGAGGTCGCCTTTTTTCCAATCCCCTCGGTTTTGCTGGTAAATGAATTCCTTGCGATTGGGCAGGTCAGCGAGGTATTCATCAATTTTTTTGACCACAAACTCCACCGTCCAGTTCTCCGATTTCATGGCTCGGAAGAGGTTTTGGAGGTGGTTTTCGTAAAAATAGCCGTCCGACCGGCTCTTCCGCAGCGGGTGCTGCCAGGGCAGTTCGTCCAGTAGCTTGCGGATGATTTCTACCCGCTCTAGGTCACTGAGCGGTTCTAGTTCCCGGCGGCCGAAGCGGTCGAGGTTGTCCTGGATGATGTTGTTGCAAAACGAGTGAAAGGTGAAGATATGCACCTTGTGGGCGTCCGGCCCGATGAGCGAGAGCAGCCGCTGCCGCATGGCCTGCACCCCAGCGTCGGTGAAGGTGAGG
>JAHEAS010000653.1 GCA_024642645.1 Saprospirales bacterium
GTGCCTGTTACAGTGCAGACTGGCTTTTTTGCCGCTGCCCCATCGGTCAATATTGGCAAAATGGAAAACAAGGGTATTGATTTCAGCATCGTCAACAAAGGAAGGATCAGCAGCGATTTCAGCTATGAAGTCACTGTGAACGGTGGTTTCCTGAACAACAAAATCGTGGAACTTGCGCCCAATGTCAAAAACTTGCCGAACAACAGTGCCAGCTATCGCGGCATTGTGCCGGTGTTGAACCAGATAGGCGAGCCTATCTCCGCATTTTATGGCTATGATGTACAGGGTATTTTTACCGATCAAGGCGAAGTGGATGGCGCTGCTGTGCAAGAAGGCGCTGCCCCGGGCCGTTTCCGTTTCAGGGATATTGATGGCAACGATACCATCAACATCAAAGACCGTATCACTTTGGGCAACCCAGTACCTGATTTCACTGGCGGCCTTACTGTCAAAGTGGGCTACAAAAACTTTGAACTGGAAGTCTATTCCTTTGCCTCTATCGGCAACGAAATCTACAATGTTTCCAAAGTGTTCACAGACTTCTATCCGCTGTTCCCCGGCGCTGCCATCAGTGACCGTGTGAAAGATTCTTGGTCTTTCGACAACCGTTCCGGTTCGATCCCGTTGTTCGAAGCCACTTCCAACTTCAGCACCAACACCCAGTCCAATTCTTTCTATGTGGAAGACGGTTCTTATTTCCGTATTCAGAACCTGACCTTGTCCTACAGTATCCCTGCGAACATCGTGAAGGGTTGGAACATGGAAAAGCTGAAAGTTTTCGCAAGCGTGAACAACTTGCTGACCGTGACAGGCTATAGCGGCCTCGACCCAAGCGTTGGTGGTGCTGCCGATACCAACTTTGGTATTGACCTCGGCAACTACCCTATCACACGCAGTTGGGTTTTTGGCGTAAACGTTGGCTTCTAAAGCCGTTTTTTGACCAAAATCATTTTTAAACTTCAATTTTTAAAAGTGGGATGAACCGTCAAAATTGGAAGAATAGACACCTGAATACTTGGAATTGCAAGTATTTTGGATTTTTCACAGGTTCATTTTCACCAAAAAAAAATTTTTATATCATGAAAAAATTTAGAATTCTAATATTGTCCTTTTTGGCCGTTGTCATCTTTGTGACGGCCTGTAAGGACAGCTTTCTGGAAGTGGCTCCCACAGGCTCACTCAGCGAAACAGAGCTTTCCACAAAGGCCGGCCTTGAAGGCTCTTTGGTCGCCGCATACAGCATGATGCTTGGCCGGGGCTTCGTGGCCGACGCTTTTTACAACGACGTGACCAATTGGTTTTGGGGCAGTGTGCTCGGCGGAGAAGCCAACAAAGGCACCAACGCCGGTGACCAATCACAGGTGAATGAAATCCAAGCTTACGCTACGCAAACCACCAACCGTTCCGTTTTGACTAAATACGCCACTTCTTATGAAGGTGTGGCCCGTGCCAACGCAACGCTCAAACTGATTGGCGTCGCAAAAGAAGGCGTGTCAGAAGAAGACAAAACGAGAATTGCAGCAGAGGCAAGGTTTTTAAGGGGCATGTACTATTTTGAACTAAAGAAGAACTTCAACAACACCCCTTATGTGGATGAAACTTGGGACGAAGTCACGCCCGTCAGCAACACCGCTGACCTATGGCCGTTCATTGAAGCAGATTTCAAATTCGCTTTCGACAACCTGCCAGCGGTGCAAACCGGCGCAGGAAGGGCCAACAAATGGGCCGCAGGTGCTTTCTTGGGCAAGGCATACTTGTTCCAGAAAAAATACCAGGAAGCCAAGTCAATGTTTGACCAAGTCATAGCCAACGGCGTGACCGCATCTGGTGAAAAATATGCGCTCAATACCTATTACGCCGATGCTTTCAATGCTGCATTCGACAACAACAGCGAATCTGTTTTTGCTTCGCAAGCCGCCGCCAACACTGGCACAGTGAACAACGCAAACCCAGGCCTGGTGCTGAACTTCCCGAACGGCTCTTCTGGGCCAGAAAAACCAGGTGGTTGCTGTGGGTTCAACCAGCCCAGCTTCGAATTGGCCAATTCTTTCCGCACCAACGCCAATGGATTGCCACTGCTCGATGGCTCTTACAATAACGCTTCCAACAAACTTGTTGACGACATGGGCTTAAGCAGTGCAGACGCCTTTACACCAGATGCTGGCAACCTGGACCCAAGGCTCGACCACTCTATTGGCCGCAGGGGCATCCCTTATCTCGATTGGGGCCCGCACCCAGGGTTCGAACTCAACAACCTCAGCAAAGGGCTGGAATACATCAACATGGTAAGGACAAGGGCCAAAAATTCCCCTGTACTGACCGATGCTGGCCAGCCAGCAGCCAAATATGTGATTGAAAATTATTCTTCCTTCGCCAGCCAAGACGAAGCAAGGAACGCGGTCCGTTTTGAGCGCAAACTAGAGCTTTCCGGCGAAGGCCACCGCATGTACGACCTCGTGCGCTGGGGCGTCGCTTCGTCGACACTCAACGCATACTTGGCCCATGAGAACCCGCTCCTGAACGCTCCTTTTGCTGGTGCGCAATTCACGGCAAACAAGAACGAATATTTGCCGATACCGCAAAACGAGATTGACCTGCAAGGTTCAGACATTATCAAACAGAATCCTGGTTATTGATGGATTAAGTTTCTTCACATTATATAATCAAGGGGGCAGCGTCGCAAAGGCGCTGCCCTTTTTTTGTACACATCGTAAGAGGTGTTTTTCTAATTTTAGCCGTCTGTTCGCACAAATCCTGCTTATGTCAGCAACAATTTTCCGCAGAATTTTCCCCGTCCTGTCCACTTCCAACGTGGCAAGAGACCTTGCTTGGTGGGATGGAAAAGCAGGCTTTTCGACCGTTTTCGACGATGGGGGCAGCGGCGAAAGCAAGCCCCGTTATGCCTGCGTTGGGAGGCAAGGCATTTACCTCCACCTCCA
>JAHEAS010000055.1 GCA_024642645.1 Saprospirales bacterium
TGCCCTACATTTAAATTTCCGAGGTAGGCAGCCGAATTTAGGCGTTGCAATTTCAAATCTTTCAAATGAAAGAATCGGGTTTCCCCGGTTGTCTTATCATAGTTTGCCAAAATACCGTACGATACATTTTTCTGACTTTTCCTTGTATCGTATGCGTATTTAAGCCACATGGTTCCATTATACGGGTCAAAGGTGAATGATAAGGGCCCTAGCCATTGTTCACCTGCCTGCCCTCCATATAGCTCACGGTAAATAGCCGTTTTCTTAAATTCATCAAAAATAAACCTACCTTTTGTTAGTTCATATTTTTTTTCTCGCCGTGTGATTTTCAGTGCTCTCTTACCACCATGCCCAGAATTAGCAACCCAAATGGTGCCATCTGAACTTTGACAGAGCTGCCAGCCACGTGAAGTGATGGGAAATGACTGCACCACATTGTCCTTGGGGTCATAACGGAGTAAGTGGGAGGGATAAATCTGATCTGAAACTGTGCCCACCCAGAGCCCTCCATCACCATCTTCCATTAATGAATGGGTCATTGGCCTTTCGGTTAAGTCATTGCCGGGCGCGTAAGGCATATCTAAAGCGTAATTCATGCGCTTGAATCGGCCAGTCTTGCGATCCATTTTTTGGAGGCCAGAAATGGTTGCTACCCAAAAATTGCCCCTGCTGTCTTCCAATACCTCTCGGACAGGGTTGGCCCACAGACTGGTGGGGTCAGTTGGGTCGCGGGTGTAGCTAATAAAAGATTTGGTGGATGGGTCATACCTATTAAGGCCACCTGAGCTGAATTGATCCCAATAAAATCCAGTTGAAATCCAAAGGGTACCTTGCTTATCTAAATAAATATTGTTCACATTTGGTCCACTCAAGCCTCCTGGCTTAGAGGTATCATACAGAAAATATTCAGGTCGTTCAGTTTTTCTGTCAAAGCGTAACAATCCATCGCCTGTCCCAAACCAAAGGTTTCCACCCGCATCTTCTGCTGCGCACATTACATGATTTAAATACTTGTATTTGGAAGAATCAGGGTCATTATTGTCGAATTGATAATGTTTAAAAACCTCTGTTTCAGGGTCGAAGCAGTACACACCTTTGCCATAAGTACATACCCAAAGTTTATCAAAATGATCCCAATATAGGTTTTCTACATAAGGAAAAGTGAGGGAAGTGGTGTTTTCAAGGGTATCTCCTGCTACCGGACCATAGGTGATGAATTCATGGCCATCATATCGGTGGAGTCCACCGTGAGAGCCAAACCATAAGAACCCGTTTGGGCCCTGTACAATGCTATTGACGCTGTTGCCGAGCTCTTTACCGGGCAATGTAATTTCTTCAATTTGGTAATCTTCTGTTTCAGCAATGGAAGTGCTTCTGTTTTCACGCTGGTTGTAAGCTGTCAGTGGAAGCAGTAGGGTAAACAAAATAATCTTGAAGCATTTCCCCATTTGGGTTGTTTTGTCCCAAGATACAATGAAAGCAAAAGGCATCAAAAAGTTTTCGGTGAAATTTGCCACCTATGAAAGAAAATACGGCAATTCTCTACCTGCCAAGGTTCCAACTAAGTCCACTCATGTAAGTGCTCTTGATTTGGAATAGTTGCGGCAAATTTGGATGGAGTAAATAGGAGGATTGCTTCATTCTTAGAAAAACAGGACGTCAATTTCCTAGAGAAAAGGAGCCGTTGGTCTCAAATATATGGAACCAATTTGATTTTTGATAATGGCGATGTAAACAAAGTGTACCTTCTTCTCTATTTCAGAAATAGAAAAAGCCCAGCAGAAAATATTCTACTGGGCCTTAGGCGCCTCCTCTTGGACTCGAACCAAGGACCTACGGATTAACAGTCCGGCGCTCTAACCGACTGAGCTAAGGAGGCATTTAAGTTGTTCAAAGCATTCTTCAAACATGCCCTTTTCCAAAGGCGAGCGCAAAGGTATTATAGTTTTGAAAAAACATGCAAGTCAAACTTGATTTTTTTTCAAAAATTTAAAAAAAATGAATTTGACGGGTCCGAAACCCTTATGCCTACTGTGTATTCTTATTCTTGCAATCCCCAAACCCATTTCCCTCCTATGTCAAAGTAGCCGACCTTGTCGCCCTGTTCGACTCGAAAAAGCCCCTCACCTGCGTAACTAATGTATTCATAGTTCGGCTGCACGATGAGTTCTCCCTGGAGATTGGTCAGGCCATTGAAGCCCTTTATGCGCACTTTGGCAAAGCCGTCCTCGAATTGCTCGATTTTATCATACTTGGGAGGGATAATCTCAATACCCTGTTGATTTATGATGGCCCAGTTGCCATCTATTTGTACTACTGCAACGCCATGCTGGTATTGACCTGCCTTTTCATAAAAACCATTGTAAAAACGGGACTGCTCAGTAATGTAGTAGAATTGGTAGTTGTCGCCACGAACCAATCCACGGCCATCGGCGAAGTCGATTAATTTGTTGATACCCGGTTCGATGATGAAATTACCAGCGGCATCAATAAGTCCAGCCCGCTGGCTGCCTTTGAATACAATTGCCTTACCATCTTTGAAATTCATGCACTTGCTGAACAACGGTTCAACCACGTATTTTCCAGTCCGGTCAATGAATCCACATTGGCCGTCTTGCCATACAGCAGCTTTACCTTCTGCAAAATCGCTTGCCTTGAAAAACACAGCCTGCACTACCAGCTTGCCAGTAGTGTCCACAAAACCCCAACTATCGTGGTACTGAACCCTAGCCATGCCCTCCACAAAAGGCTCGATGTTCCGGTATGGTAGGTTTGTGATGGCTTGGCCTTTGGTGGTGATAAGTACAAACTTTGCTGGGCTCCCTTCGATTTCTGCAACAGCAAGGTTGTGTTGATTGAACTCACTTATTGAGACGTATTTTGGCTTCAAAATATGATTGCCTAGTGTATCAATTAACCCTGCGCGCAGAAATTGCCCAGACATTTCCTCCACTTTAGCTATTCCCCTGTCAAAAGGGTGCGCCTTGGGGAAGTTAGGTTTTATCGCCCAATTGCCGGTGCGGTCAATATACCCGTAATGAGGCCCATCCCGCTTGGCGGGAGCAAGACCATTGCTGAATTTTCCTGCCTTTGAGTATTGGAAATCTAACTCAACCGAGCCGTGTCGGTCAATATAACCCCATTTGCTACCGAGCCGGGCAGCAGCCAATCCATCGCTAAATGGGCCTACCTCGTCAAAACGGCAAGGAACAACTTCACGTCCGTTTCCATCGACAAATCCCCAAACATTGTTGCGTTTTACTGCCAAACGACCCTCGCTGAATGAACCGATATTTTCATAATGAACCCCTACTGCCAATCGGCCTAGTGTGTCAATCAGTCCGTATTTTTCTTCTTTTTTAAAAACCCGAAGTACTTTGTTTCCCGTGTTTTCCAAGAAGCCAAGCTCATCGTATCGACAAGGAAGCAGTTGTTTGCCCTTGCTATCCACCATCCCCCACTGACCGCCTAATTCTACAATGCCGACTTGGTTCACAAAATCCTTTGCAAAGGAAAATTGTGGTTGTACAACTGTTGCCCCGGTCGTATCAATATATCCCCATGTGCAGCTTTCACAAGTCAGCTTTCCACGATTATCAATATTGAGGTCGTGTTGGGTATAATCCGTCAATGTTACGGGTGCTAGTGTAGAGGTCAGGAAATTTTGCAAGGAGCCCATGCTCAGAACAGACTTGTCCAAAGTAGCTGACATTTTTCCTTTTTGGCTTGCCCTGGCTACTCCGTCACTGAATTCTCCAATAAAAGCATAATCCTTGGAAATTATTTTACCGATTTTATTGACCAACCCATGTTTGCCGTTGGTAAAAATGCAACGTGCAACTGGCAATCCACGGTCAAAATCTGACAGCCGAATATCCACCAAATCAACCTCGTGAACCAAAAGACCAGTGTCGTTTTGCACCAAACCATAGCCCATTTCAAAGCGATA
This sequence comes from Saprospirales bacterium, assembly GCA_024642645.1. GTDB lineage: Bacteria > Bacteroidota > Bacteroidia > Chitinophagales > Saprospiraceae > UBA6168. The sequence continues at coordinate 3,950 of JAHEAS010000055.1, forward strand.
GGAAGTACGGTCAAAATTAATTTTTGGCATCATTTCAATGCCGACCAAGGTTAGCCCCAATTCTTTTTCCACCCTCACTTCGTGAAAAGTTGGTTCAATTTGAACTGTGCCGTTATCCAACCTCCGAAGGCCCCATTTGTCGTGTTTGGGAGAATAAAACCATTCAAATTTTTCCAATTCGTAAGGGCTTTGGACGTCTTGACCAACATTGCCAAGCCTATTTCCTTTGGTCACCTTGATAGTAAAGTGTGAATCAAAATTGTTCCTGCTGTCCAACTGGCCCTCAACGCCAAAATTGAAAACGCTGAGTTGTTGCCCTGCATAGGCCTTGATTTCATCATCTTCCAAATCTATCCGGTCGAACTGTGGGGCTACCATCACTTTGCCTCGGTTGTTTGCCACACCACATTTTTTATTACTGACGACCACACACCTCCCGTTTTTCATCGGCGAAATATAATCGTATTCAAATGGTATCAGGCGTTGGTCTTCCAAGGTTACTATGCCCCATTTCCCCTCCAAATTTGCCCTGAAAATCTCGCCATCGTAGGCTTGTATTTCATTGTATTTATCAGTTAGGACTAAGCTGCCGCAATGGTCGAGTAACCCTAGTAGTCGCTTTTTTTTACACAAAACAAAATCATCGCTGAAAGCATAAAAGGCTTCAAATTCTCCTTTGGTAATCACGTTGTTGTACACCAAGGAAAAAAGGTAGGTCTTGTTGTTTGACGCTAGTTTGAGGAATTTGTCAGACAAGCTGCTAAAGTGGTCGTAAACATTTTCAAGGACTTGCTGTCCGAGTTGGTTGACAGCGCCCCACTTTTGTGTTTTCTCAAAGAAAATAAGACTGGCGTTCCACACCCTGATTTCATCGGCTTGAGGTGGTAGCAGCTCAAATCCGTTTGGCAGGAACAGCCCAAGCAACCCATTTACTTTTGTTTGAAAAAAAGTGGTGGTGATGCCTTCCGGCAAATTTTTGAGCAGGGAAACCTCGTCAAATCTTGGTTCCGCCAACACTTTTCCTTGCTCATTGATGATACCCCACTTATTATCTTTTTTGTAGGAAAGAAAGGCCATGTGAAAAGCAAATCCAACTTGGTTTTGGCTTTTCAATATTTCTACCTGCTCATATCCGGCTGGCAATATCACCCTACCTTCAAGATTTATCACCTTCCATTGTCCCTTCTCCATCACTGAAATTAGGGTGCTGTCCAGTGGTTTCAGGTCGTCGAAGTTGGGAGGAACGATTTCAACTCCTTCAGAATTGAGCAGCCCCACCCTACCCTTGCGCTGCATGGTGGCATAGCCAAACTGTTTAAACTCGCCAATTGCATCGTAAACTGGTTGCTGTACTAATCGGCCCTCGGCGTTTATGAGGCCCCATTTTTTATCTTTTTTGATGGGAAAAAGTGACTGCGCCTCCAACATGAAGGGCAAAAGAAGGCTTAGTAAAAGAAAAGGCGTTTTCACTAATCGCATACGTAAATTCTAAAGTCGTGGTTAGCTCCTTGAACGAATGAAACTCTTAAAAAATTGACACCAAGACCAAGATTTAACAAGATTTGGGGTCAATGTTTTACAAAGAAAGGGAATTTCCAAAGAAAATAAGGAAGGGCTTCCATAATGCTGCTTAAAATAGCTCCATCACTACCGATACGCCGGACTTTTGAATCTGTAAATTTCTGGGCAAGCTCGTTTAAGCTTTAAAACCGGTTGTCTGTTGCTGCTGCACACCAAGGCCATCAATCCCAAGCTCCATTACATCACCAGATGCTAAGTACCTTGGTGGTTTAAGGCCAAGGCCAACACCTGCCGGAGTACCGGTGGAAATAACATCGCCCGGCAACAGTGTCATAAACTGGCTGATGTAGCTTACTAGGTGAGGAATATTAAAAACCAGGTTGCGGGTATTGCTGGACTGGAGCAGCTCTCCGTTGACTTTTAACCAGACATCAAGGTTGTGCGGATCAGGGATTTCGTCGCTTGTCGCGAGGAATGGCCCAAGCGGCGCAAACGTGTCAGCACTTTTTCCTTTCACCCATTGTCCCTGTCTCTCCAATTGGAATGCACGTTCGCTAATGTCGTTGTGAAGCAGGTATCCAGCCACAAAATCCATGGCTTCTGATTCTTCTACATAACTGGCTTTTTTGCCAATGACTACGGCAAGTTCGACCTCCCAATCTGTTTTTTCACTTCCTTTTGGAATGATAACCTTGTCATGTGGGCCACAAATAGCGGTTGTAGATTTGAAGAAAATAATCGGCTCCGTAGGCAATTGCATATTGCTCTCGGTGGCATGGTCAGAGTAGTTTAGTCCAATACAGATAATTTTGGAGGGGCGGCAAATTGGTGAGCCGAGCCTCGTTTCCTGGCTAATGACAGGACAAGTTGCTCCATGCTTTTCAAACCAAGAGGATAGGTTTCTTAGCCCATCTCCAGCAAAGAATTTTTCGTCAAAGTCTTGTCCAAAGGCGCTTACGTCAATTCGTGTGCCATCCGGAAGTTGAATGCCGGGCTTCTCAAAATCGGGGTTGCCGTAACGGATAAGTTTCATACTTATTTGATTTTCAATAACTTACAAACCTGTGCTGCCACATTTGCGCCAGTAAAACCAAACTTCTCGTCCAGTACTTTGAAGGGTGCAGAGTAGCCAAAATGTCCAAGTCCCCAAACCATTCCCCGGTCACCGACAAGGCCACGAAGGGTACTAGGAAGGCCAGCCGTCAAACCAAAAATTGAAACATTTTTTGGAAGAACTGCTTTCTGGTACTTTTTGGTCTGGTTCCTGAAAAGCCCCTCTGACGGCGCCGACACAACACGAACCTGTAATTTATTTTCGCTTCGCAAAATGTCAGCACCTGCGATCAAGGTGGCAACCTCTGAACCATTGGCGACTAGCACCACGTCAGGTTTTCCATCACAATCCTGCACGATGTAAGCACCTTTTTCAATTTCTTTTTGATTGGTAGTAGGCAAATCGTTTACCCCTTGTCGGCTGAAAATCAAACCTGTTGGTGAGTGCCTGTTTTCAAGGGCAAGCCGCCAAGCAACCACTGTTTCGGCACCATCACCAGGGCGAAGCGCAAGCAAGGCATTTCGACCAGAATGGTTTTTTAGCTGCTCCAACAAGCGAAGTTGTGCTTCCTGTTCGATGGGCTGGTGTGTCGGGCCATCCTCGCCAACCCTGAAAGCATCGTGGGTCCAAAGGAAAACCACGGGGGTCTCCATCAGCGCCGCAACTCGCATGGCAGGCTTCATGTAATCGCTGAAGGCAAAGAACGTTGCGCAAGCAGGAATTACACCACCGTGCAAAGACATCCCAACAGAAAGTGCCGCCATCGTTAGTTCCGACACGCCAGCTTGAAGGAAAGCGCCACTGAAGTCATGGTGTTTGAATGCTCCAGTTTTCTTCAAAAAGCTCTCCGTCTTATCGCTGTTGGCGAGGTCAGCAGAGGACACAATCATGTTTTCAACCCGGCCAGCCAGATAGCCCAAAACTGCACTGGAGGCGTTCCGGGTGGCATCGTTAGCCTTAGTTTGGATTTCTGACCAGTTGATGTCCGGCAGTTTGCCTGTTTGGAAAAAGGCGAATTTGTCAGCTTGTTTTTGGTTCGATTTTGCCCAAGCTTTAAAGGAATCTTTTCGTTTTTTGGCTTCTTTTTTCTTTTGTTCCAATACAGTAGCGTAGTGTTCCGCCACATCAGGGAATATTTTGAAGGGATTCGTTGCGTCTCCACCCAAACCTTCCACGGTTTTGTCAAAACTGCCACCTGCGCCTGTAAGTGGCTGCCCGTGGAGCTCAACCTCGCCCTCAAACATACTACCATCGGCCTTACGAGTACCCAGTCCCATCAATGTCTTGCCGATAATGAGGGTAGGACGTTCTGATTCCGCCAAGCCAGACTTGATAGCAGAGCGGATGGCTTCGTGGTCATTGCCGGGGATAGTGAGCACATGCCAGCCCCAAGCTTCGTATTTTTTGGCAGTGTCTTCACTGGTCACATCGTTCACTTCGGTGCTGAGTTGGATGTCATTGGCATCGTAGAACATGACGATGTTGCCGAGTCCAAGATGCCCTGCAATCCGACCAGCAGCCTGAGAAATCTCCTCTTGAACGCCACCGTCTGAGATGTATAAATAGGTTTTGTGCGCTACATTTTCTCCAAACCTTGCCGCCAAAAAACGCTCTGCAATGGCGGCACCAATGCCAAAGGCGTGGCCTAACCCGAGTGGCCCGCTGGTATTTTCAATGCCCCTTTGCACATCCAGTTCTGGGTGGCCGGGGGTCGGGCTGCCCCATTGACGAAAGTTCTGTATATCGTCCATCGAGTATTTACCCAGCAGGGTTTGCTGGGCGTAAAGCATGGCCGACATGTGACCAGCATCGAGAAAAAACCGGTCCCGCAATGGCCACGCCATGTCGATTGGGTCGAAATTCAGGAACTCTGAGTATAGGACATGGACGAAATCTGCGCCGCCCATTGGGCCTCCGGGGTGGCCAGACTTGGCTTTTTCAACCATGGCAGCAGCAAGGATGCGGATATTGTCAGCGCAGCGAAGGGAAAGGTTGGACATGAAAATTTTGAAATTGGGAAATTTTGAAATTGAGAATAAATGCACTAAGCTGTTGAAAATCAGCTCACTAGCTTCTCAAATTCGCAATTGTGATAAATGTTTGCCACAAAGAAAGGTAAAGCTGACTAGAGCGGCGGCAAATGGTGCGGGCTTTTTATCAACAGGTGTTTAAAAAGGTATCAGGCTGCTATTTTGTGCCATTCGAGGATGGCTGTGGCGGATTGGAGAAAGGATTTAACAATGACGTGGATTTCACCAATGTCTTTTGATGGTAGGTTTCCCAAGGATAACGTCAAGAAATAGAAATCCGGATTCGTGGTTTTGAAAAAAATTTGAATCCGTTCATTCGTCAGAACTATTTCAGTCAATTTTTATCTCAAATAATATTCAATATTTGTGGCTGATTCACAAGGCATGATTGCCAATTCACTTTAGCCATGTCCGCAAATTCCTTTATTCCCAAGCATTTGGAAGGCATTTTTGCCATTGTATTAGCTGCCATTCTATGGAGCACAGGTGGCGTATTTGTGAAATTGTTGCCACAAAACGCCTATACCATCCTCTCCTACCGGAGTATCCTGGCGGGCAGCGTATTCTTGTTGTTCTTTGGTAAAAAACTACTAAAAATGAACGGGAGGGCGTGGCTGAACGCCGCTTTTTATTGCCTCCTGGTACTCAGTTTTGTTGTGGCCACCAAGCTTACCACCGCCGCAAACGCCATTTTATTGCAGTACACCGGGACGATTTACGTCCTACTCGCCGAACCGTATTTTTTTAAGCTGAAAATGGAACGGGTAAACATCGTGACCATTATTGTATGTGCCATAGGTATGCTCATCCTTGTCTCAGGCGACCTATCTTCTGGCGACATGCTCGGCAATTTGATAGCCCTCGGTTCAGGTATTTTATTCGCAGCCCTGTTCATTGGCCAGCGGCTCAACGCTCCTGAATACCAGGCCGGCTCTATTTTCTGGGGAAACATGATGATGGGACTAATTGGCCTGCCATTCTTGCTTCAATCACCGCTTCCCACCTTGCCAGAGGCGGGCATGTTGGCATTCCTGGGTATCTTCCAATTGGGGTTGGGTTACCTGTTGTTCACTTATGGACTTAAACGTGTTTTGGCTATCGAAGGCGCACTGTTAGCCATGTTGGAACCCATCCTAAACCCCGTGTGGGTTTTGATTTTTTATGGGGAAAAACCGTCATTTGCTGCCGTATTTGGAGGCATTATCATCATATTTGCACTAACAGCAAGAATTGTATGGCTGGGGAGGCACAAGCGGAAATTGCGCAGCATCCAAGGTTCAGCAAGGATTTTAGGCACTACAAAAGAATAGTCCAAAAGCATAGCTGGCCAATACTTTCCAGTTTTTTTCGAAACAAAAGCTGCTAGAAACTTGTCCTACATCCGACCTTGATTATCTAATTTTCAAATCCAGTTTATGCTCGGTTGGCAATTTTCAGAATTCACCCCTGATGACGGGGAATCCATTTTCGACAAACTCTTGAAGCTTTTCCAAGAGTTGCTGTTGCACACGTCTGGAAACGTGAGCGAGGCACTCTCATGGCTCACCGAAATTGACCGAAAATACAAGCTTACCAACGACGAATACGGCATGGCCGATTTCATTCAGGATTTGTTGGACAACGGCTATATCACTTCCGGTGAGGTGAGCGGAATGCCAGGTTACGTTCCAACTTCGAAAATGGAAATCGCACTACGGCGGAACGCATTGGAAGAGGTTTTTGGTAAACTGAAAAAGACAAAGCTTGGCAACCATTCCACTAAATTTGATGGACGTGGAGACGAACAAGCTACAGAACTACGGCCATATGAATTCGGTGACAGCCTTGATTCCATTGCCATTTCGGAGAGTTTGCGAAATGCACATATCAACCATGGAATCGAGGAGTTCAAGCTGACACCCGAAGATTTGGAGGTGCAGGAAACATTTTACCAAAGCCAAACCAGCACCGTGCTGATGATTGATATCTCACACTCCATGATTTTGTACGGCGAAGACCGCATCACGCCAGCAAAAAAAGTGGCATTGGCGCTATCTGAGCTGATAACGACTCGCTATCCAAAGGACACTTTGGATATTCTTGTCTTTGGAAACGATGCTTGGCAAATAGAAATCAAGGACTTACCCTATCTCGAAGTTGGGCCATACCACACCAACACTGTGGCTGGGTTAGAATTGGCTATGGAAATGCTGAAAAAGCGGCGAAACCCCAACAAACAGATTTTCATGATTACCGATGGGAAACCTACGTGTATCAAAAAAGGGAAAAAATACTACCAAAACTCGTTTGGGTTGGACCGTACCATCGTTACCCGCACTTTGAACCTCGCTACAAAGTGCCGAAAAATGAGCATCCCTATAACTACTTTCATGATAGCACGTGACCCGTACCT
>JAHEAS010000654.1 GCA_024642645.1 Saprospirales bacterium
TGCATGGTTTTATCGAGGGATGCCTGGGGCAAGTAGTTTAGGCCAAGATTGGAGACAGTTCAAAAAAAAACAATCACCCAAGCGCCAATTCCACCTTGTACGAAGCCCCGTCCCGCTTCACCAACTTAAACCCCCGGTGCTCAAACATGGCCAACATCACCTCGTTGTTGGACAATGCCTCGGCGTACATCCGCTCCAACCCACGCTGCCGGGCGATTTCAATCATAAAATCCATCATCTGGCCACCGAGCCCTTCCCCTTGCCAAGGGTCGGCGATGATAATGGCAAACTCCGCTGACCGGTTCGTGTAATCATTCACAAGGCGGACGACGCCAGCCAACATATTTCGGCCTTGCTCCTTCACTTCGGCGACAATGGCCAGCTCCCGGTCGTAGTCGATGTGCGTAAAATGCACGAGGAACTTGTGGCTGATTTTTGGAACATACCCGAAAAACCGGAAGTAAATACTCTCCCGTGACAGCTTCTCGAACATCTCCGCCTCCAGCGGCTCATCTTCCGGACGGATGGGACGGAGCAGCGCCGTTTGGCCGTTTTTCATCAAAACTTCCTTTGTAAAATGGTCAGGATAAGGGGAAATGACCAAGTGGTCGAAGGTGAACCTGCCCTCGTGCGCTGGCAATTTTTCCAGCACGATATGTGAATCGAGCACCACGCCACCTGCCATGTCAACAGCGTACGGATTGATGTCGACCTCTTTAATTTCGGGAAAATCCATGACCAGGTAGGAGAATTTTACCAGCAAAAACTGGAGGCCCAGCAGGTCAACGCCGGGACGGCCACGATAGCCTTGCAGCAGTTGATACACCTTTGTTCGCTCAATCATCCGCCTCGCCAGCGCCATGTTCAGCGGGGGCAACCCGAGGTTGATGTCCTGAAAAATCTCGACCGCAGTGCCGCCCATCCCAAAGGCAATGACCGGCCCAAAGACCGGGTCTTTTTTGGCGCCGATGAGCAATTCAAAATCCTTGGACACCATTTTTTCCACCAAAACCCCAACAATGTGAGCGTCGGGACGGTGGCGTTCGGCGTTGGCGGTTAGGGTTCCGAATGCCTGCCGTACCTCTTCCTCTGTTCGGATATTGAGCAGTACACCGCCCACATCCACTTTGTGACCAATGTCGGGGCTGTCAATTTTCATCGCCACTGGGAAGCCGATTCCCTTTGCGGCAATGACGGCTAATTCAGCCGTTTCTGCCACTTCGTTCCTAGCAATTGGAATATCATAACAACTCAACAATTGCTTGCCTTCTGGCTCTGTAAGCGAGAGCCTGCCTGCATCGAGGGCAGTGCGAATGATGGCTTCGGCTTTTTCTTTGTTGGGTAAAAATTCTTCGGGGGAAGTGGTCGGTGTTTCATACAAAAATTCGAGTGCCCTGGCGTATCGGTACATGCGCAAAAAGGCCTGCACAGCCTCCTCCGGATAACGGTAACTTGGGATGCCTCCATCTTCGAGCAACTCCCGGCCATCGGCCACATCCGCCTCCCCCATCCAGCAGGCGAGCAGCGTTTTCTGGTTGGTTTTCGAAACACTCACTACATGCTTCGCAATTTCCGCCTCACTGATGACCGCCTGTGAGGCAGTAATTGTCAGCACACCATCCACGTTTTCATCTTTCAAAATCAAGTCGAGGGCCCTTCCATAGTTCACCGCTGGGGTGTCGCCAAGCACGTCAACAGGGTCGCCGTGGCTCCAGTGTTCGGGCAAAAACTTGTTCAACTCCTGGATGGTCGTTGGCGAGAGCGTTGCAAGTTGGCCGCCGTTTTTCATCAAAAAGTCAGTTGCCAGCACTGCTGGTCCACCTGCATTGGTGAGGATGGCGAGCCGGTTTCCATTGGGTCGGGGCTGCATGGCCAAGGCTTGTGCCACGTGGAAAAGCTGCGAAATCGTGTCCACCCGGATGATGCCCGCCCGGCGGAAAGCAGCGTCGTAGGCGGCATCGTTGCCCGCCAGCGAGCCAGTGTGGGAAAGTGTGGCTTTCGCCCCTTCTTGGCTCTGCCCTGCCTTCAAAATGATGATAGGTTTTTGGCGTGCAAAAGCCCTTGCAGCGCTCATGAACTTGCGGGGGTCGCTGAGGCTTTCCATGTAAATCAGGATGCAAGCGGTTTGCTGGTCGGCCCCGAAATAGTCAATCAGGTCGTGGTAGCCGACGTCCACCATCTCGCCGATGGACACGAAATGGCTGAACCCGACGCTCTGGCTGACCGACCAATCGAGGATGGCCGTGCAAAGTGCGCCACTCTGCGAGATGAACGCAATCTTGCCGGGCAGTGCCATCCGGCTGGCAAAGCTGGCGTTCAGGCCCAGTTCCGGGGCAATAATCCCGAGACAGTTCGGCCCGATGATTCGGATGTCATACTGCCGGGCTACCTGCCCTATTTCGTCGTACATCCGTTTGCCCTCTGGCCCCGATTCCCGGAAGCCCGCCGTAATGATAATGGCTCCGCCAATGCCTGCTTCCCCACATTCTTTGAGCACGCCCAGCACCGCCTTTGCCGGTACGGCGATGATGGCGAGGTCAACAGTTCCGAGTATTTTTTTTACCGAAGAAAAACTCTTCTCGCCGCGTATGGTGGAGTGGCCGGGATTGACAGGATAAATCTTGCCTTGAAACCCACCTTTGAGCAGGTTGTCCATGATGGCAAAGCCCACCGTGCCCGGCCGGTCTGAAACGCCGATGGCTGCGATGGAATTTGGTTTGAATATTTTGTCGAGTGGGTACATGAGTTGGGAATTAGGAATTGGGGAATTGGGGAATTGGGAGGGAAGTGACAGCCTAAAAAACAAATAATCAATAGCTATTTCAATAAATTTGAGATTATGAATAATTCAAAAAGCACCAAAACATGCTGACCCCCAATTCCTCAATTCCTCAATTCCTCAATTCCTCAATTCCTCAATTCCCCAATTCCCCAATT
>JAHEAS010000655.1 GCA_024642645.1 Saprospirales bacterium
TAAAGGACATTGGTTTGATTAGGGTCATGTGTCGTTACAAAAAGGTCAGGGTAACCATCGTTGTCATAGTCTCCCCAAGAAGCCCCCCAGTCGTCACCACCTCCTTCGAGCCCGATACCAGTGCCGACCAATTGCTTAGCGAAATCTTCCGGTGTGCCAACCAAACAGGGGTCGGGCGGAGGAAAATCAGACGGTGTGTGCACCACAACCGAACCGTAGTTGCTAGTGTGTTTAATAGTATTGCCATTGCTACTTGCTGCAAATGGTTTTATCTGAGTAGTAATTGAATTACACCCTATTTGGTAGGTGTATCGAATAGTTACATAGTAGGTTCCGCCGCCCACCGAGCTTGATGCGACGTAGTTTAACGTGTTGGCACTGCCCAATGGCACAACGGCCGGGATATCTGAAGTAATTACCGCCGTGCTAATTAGTTTCATGCACGCAGCATTGAAATCTGAATTGCCTGCTGGCTGGAAAAGCGCAAAACCGTTGTTTGGAATATTGCCCAGCTCATAAACCATGTCAAAATAAGTCGTTGAACCGAGTATCGGTCCTGGACCGACAGAAAAGCCAACGAGTAGCCCACCTGCGGTGGCAGAAATACTGCTCCTCGTGGTGACAATATCGGTGAAAGTCACCGTACCTGGGTTGCCGTCTTTGACAGTCACCGTGATATTCGTGGAAAGATTTTGCGTACAGGGATAACTGACATACCAAAACAGGGTAGCACAACCGCCTGGAGTCAACGTCCCGATGGACTGAGCGGCAGGTTGCCCTCCAGCCAAGGCAAAGCCTGATGCCAGCCCGCTGAGGGTTGCGGATACGTTTGTTAATACGCCGCCAGTGTTATTGCAGATTTTGTAAGCAACATAAGCAGCTTGAGGCCCACTGCAAGAGTTGTTTGAATCAAGGATAAACCTTTCACCCGACTTATTAGTGACACTGACTGCACCTGTATTTAGGGCATTGGCCTGGTAGAGGCTAAGGCACAAAACGATTTGCAGGACAAACCGTAAAATTAGCCAATCGTTCGGTGATGTATGTTCGAGTTTTTGTAAAGTAAGACCCATTTCAAATAGTTAGACTAAGGGGCAATTAGCTTAATCAAAAAATGCACCTGATTTTACAAATAGTTGAAAACCAGTTATTTGAGATACTGATTTCAACCAAAAGACCCCATTTCGTGGAAAATATTCCAGAATTGGGAAACAAACGGCTCTTATTCACACTCCATATACCAGCACCAGTTTTTGGCAAATCCGCCGCCAATCGAAGGCACTCTGCACCATTCTAAAGGCATTTACACCCAGCGTTGCCAGTTTTTTTTCTTCGTAAAAAACAGCAGCAGTTGCCATCGTTTCGCAAATCAGCTCTGGTGTAAGCAACCCTGCCATTGGGAACCCAGAATCATACTGCCGGATGTAGCGATTGATGTTGGTGCCCTCGCTGGTCAGGCAAGGAAGGCCGAGCGCAGCCGCTTCCAGCACTGCCATCGGAAAGCCCTCCGAGCGGCTGGTGTGAAGGAAAACATCGGATTGAGCCATCAGTCGGTATTTCTCATCGCCGTACTTGGCTCCGTGAAAGGTCAGGTGCTGCTGGATGCCAAGCTCCACTGCCAACTGCTCCAATGCTTGGCGGTCGTCGCCGTCGCCAATGAGTTCCAGACGGGCACGATACCCTTTTTTTAAAAAAAGCGCAAATCCACGCAGCATCAAATCGAGGCCTTTGTAGTAAATATCCAACCTGCCACAAAACCCGAAATTCAGCTCCGTATTGGTGACCTTTTTTTGAATTTCGGGCAATTCCGAAAGCTCCATTCCATTGGGAATCAATACTTTGTGTTCAATTTTCACCAGCTTGTCCAAATTCTTGTATTCCAGGTCACCAAGCAGTTGCACTGCTTTGGCGTTTTTCAAAAGCGCTTTTTCCAACAACAAAAAATAAAGCCGCTTGCGCAATTTGCCCTTCTGCATGGCCACCTCGCTGAACGAGCCATGCGGTGTAAAAACGTAGTCAATCCTCCGTTTTCTGAGCAGCCGAGTGAGCAAGTAAAATTCCGTGATGAACGCACCATGCAGATGTACTATCGCCTCTCTGGACAGTCCTTCGACTGCCTTCACCAGCGCCGCATCGAGGCGCAGCTTGTTCCTTGATTGCATAAAAAGTTCGGTCTTGAACTTGCGTTCCGGGTAATTGTGCTCCAGTGACTTTGCAATGCCCCAAACTGTGACCTCGTGGCCAAGCTCCAACTGGGTCTTGGCCATTTGGTGGGCCACTTTGTTCACCCCGTTCATGCGGTCGGGGTTGGCCTTGCCGAGCACTACGTGGATGATTTTCATTTTGATAACGAGTGAGCGGGTGATAGGGAATGAGCAGGCGAGGGGGTGATTGGGCGAGCAGGAGAGCCAGGGGTTGTAGGATGGGTTTGGGCTAAGTTGACATTTCGTTTTTTCAAAATGGAAAAACTATACACGAACAACGTAATCACTTGCGCCCCTACTAATCCGGCCATCACGCCACCCATGCCCCAGTAGCTGACCAATGGATGAGCAAACAACACACTTGCCACCGCACTAGCGGTGTACCCAATGAAAATAGGCAATGTGTACTGCATTGAGCGAAGCGAAAACCGCAAAATTGTACCAACAAAACCCAACGCATACACCAATGCGTATGCAGTTACCAAATAGCCAAATGGCTGATATATAGCACCATACAACCAACCAATGAGCCAATGGGAAGCCAAAGTGAGCAGCCCCAGCAGTAGCCCAACTGGAATGCCGGCCAACAGCCCTACCCGCCGTAGATAACCGAACATGGCTTTTTCGCCGTTGGTAAAGAACTGTCGGGCAGCCTCCACTGGTACGATGTTTTCCATGGCAAGGAAGAGCACGTGGCACAGCCCGACCATGTTTTGCGCCATGCGCAAAGC
>JAHEAS010000656.1 GCA_024642645.1 Saprospirales bacterium
CAAAGGGGCAAGCAAGACTTGAACCGAATTTCAGCTTGTCTCGGACAGAGGTAAAAGTAGCGCTTTCCTTAGTCGGAGACGAAATTGTACAGGGAACAAGTCAAGAGACTTTTTCCAGCACTGACTGCTGACAAAAACCATTTTTTACCTGACTATTGAGAAGCAAATCCAGCAGTGCAGCATTGACGCCTCCAAGCATATAAAACAAAATCAACCAACCCCATTTACACATAATAATCTGGCATGATGTGTGCATTATTTTAATGTGTAACCATACTTTCCAGCAGCTTCTTTTCCGGCTTTCCATTATTCATTTCTTTCCTATTGGGTCGCTCGGCTTTCTACTTTGATGATTTGCTAAAATGTCGCCTTGTGATAAGGCAAAATGGCATTTACAACGGCTTAATCCCACTGCTGCCATGCCCCTGCTGGGTTTGTCCGGGTGGTATCTTCCCTTATAATTTTTTGTTTTATGAAAAATTCAATCAACAAGGCTGAAGCCAAGCGCGGTTCAGCTTCGGAAAAGGCAGGTAAAGCACTGGTACTGCATGACAGGGCTACCAAGAGCACCCATTTGGACGCTACGCATGTGAGTGTTTTGCCACTCAAGACCAAGGCGGAACTTGTTCAGGATTTGGAAAAGAAAAAAGCCTCGGCAAAGAAGGAATGGCAGGCATTGGCGAAGGCAAGTAGAGTGGCAGTTAAGGAACTGAATGAAGGCGTAGATACTTATTGCAATTATGTCAACGAAGTGGCCAAAGGGAACGAGGAAATAATCAACGATGGGGGTTTGGCACTGCGCCCTGAACCTGTTGCTGTTAAATCATTGGATATGGTAACGGGCATCGTCGTGGAAAATGGGAATGAAACCGGGCACCTTAAAATCTCTTTTGAAAAGGTTAAAAATGCCCACCATTATGAAATACTCGCCAGCACAACGCCAGAGGTAAATGATTCTTACCGTATCGCTAAATCTGTTTCTTATACCAAGGATATTGACGTCAATAGTTTCAAGCGGGGCGAAACTGCGGCCATTAAAGTACGGGCTGTGGCCGGAAAGGGTGTTGATTCTCCCTTGCAATCTGAGCCAATCATGAAGTATGTCAGCTAAAGTTTAATGAATGAATTGGGTTTAAGCCGGGCCATTTGTTGTGGTTCGGCTTTTTTTGTGTAAAAAGTGTCACCTCTGGCCAATAAAATCAAAGCCCAAAATACTCCCCCTCAAACACCTGCTTCGCTGGCCCACAAAGCCAAATATCCTCAAATCCTCCAGTTTCCTTTTTCTCAAACCGCACCTTCAAATTCCCGCCCTTGGTTGCGATGGCAACCTCGTTCGATTTCAAATCTGGATTGGCGAGGCTGAAAGATAGCGCCGCCGCAGTTACCCCAGTTCCGCAAGAAAGCGTTTCGTCCTCGACGCCCCGTTCATAGGTCGCCACTTCGATACCTTCTGCTGTTTTTTCCACAAAATTCACGTTGATTCCTTCCTTTCTGAAACGGTCAGCATATCGGATGACCTGGCCACTTTCCACGATGTTCATATCCGACAAATCCTCCACGAAGACGACGTAGTGCGGCGAGCCTGTGTTCAAGATAAAACAGCCGTCGCCGGATTCAACTGCATTTACATCGGACATTTTTAATTCTACCCAATCTCCATCAATATTGGCCTCGTGCGGCCCATCAATGGCTAGAAAGCGGCAATGCCCACTGGCTACTCCTAGACTATTGGCAAATGCAGCAATACAACGCCCGCCATTACCGCACATGGTGCTTTCCCGCCCATCGGAGTTGAAATAAACCATTTCAAAATCATAGCCTTCAATAAGTTGAAGTAAAATGAGGCCGTCTGCCCCAATACCGAAGCGGCGATGGCAAATTCGCTCGATTACGGCAGTATCTTGTCGGGTCAGGTATCGTTGTTGACGTTGGTCAATGAGTACGAAATCATTGCCGGTGCCTTCGTATTTATGGAATGGAATGTTTTTCATCGCAATTTTTTTATCAAACAAATTTGCCTCGACAAAAGTATTTCTACTCAATCAATCCGGCTGGAAAAACTAAATTCTTTTCAAATTCATTTTTTTACCATTCAAAATTGTGAACTTGCGGACTTAACGTTAAACTCAAACAGAATTGGCCTGACGTTGGGTAGTGTATGTCGAATAAAGGCAACTGAATTTGATATTCAGGCGTTAAATGCCCATTTTGCACAACTATTCTTTACCCTGGACTTAATATTTTATGAAAAAAGTACTTCCAATCGCCTTGTCTTCGCTTTGCAGTGCAATATTGGCTGTTTTCCTTTTTAATATTTTTCAAGAGCCAAAAACGGTTTTTATTGACCGGACAGATGGTTCAGCGCTTTATGCCAACTATGGTGAATCTGCACCAGTTTATGGTGAGGGGCAACGCACCTTCCTCTCATCTTCACCTACAGATTTCATTGCGGCAGCAGAAAAAGTCACTTCGTCCGTGGTCAACATCCGAGCGATAGAAAGTTCTTCTTATGGTTGGTGGGGTGGCAGTTCCCATGGTGCATCGTCCGGTTCTGGCGTCATCATTTCCCCTGACGGGTATATCGTCACCAACAACCATGTCATTGAGGATGGAAACAAGTACCAAGTCACCATGAACGACCATCGGGAATACGACGCAAAGCTAATTGCCACCGACCCCTTCACTGATATTGCGTTATTAAAAATTGAGGCGAGCAACTTGCCAACGCTTGTTTTCGGAAACTCCGATTCGTTGAGGGTAGGCGAGTGGGTGTTGGCAGTGGGCAACCCTTTTAACCTTGAAAGTACGGTGACTGCAGGAATCGTAAGTGCAAAAGGACGCAGCATAGACATTCTGGAAGGAGAGTACACCATCGAGTCATTCATCCAGACAGATGCAGCAGTGAACCCTGGCAACAGCGGCGGA
>JAHEAS010000657.1:0-1812 GCA_024642645.1 Saprospirales bacterium
GAGAAGGTGGCGGCGGGGTTTGGGGATTGACGACTTACGACATACGATTGTGTTCAGTCAGCAACTTTTACCGCTGGCGCAGGGTCTTCCAATTAAAAAACGGCACTGCTGGTTCAAGTTCCCTGCCCCCGCTGGGGCAACAAAAAAGATATGTAACAGGATTAGGTCGAAGACTTGAACCAGCGTAAGCCACAAGCTTAAGTTCCTTCACTACCTCGACAAGCACTATGGTTGGAAGTTCGAGCAGTCTCTAACTGCCCAGCCCAAAGGGATAAACTGCCAACTGTCGAACTGCCCACTCAATTTCACTGCGGCGCCTGCTTCCCATTGTGCCTTAACCACTGCGTCGTCTGAAAAACACTCTCCCCATAGACTTTCATCTGCTCTGTCAGTTCAGGTAGGGATTTGGAGTAGTCCTTCACATCGCCAGTGCGGTAACGGTAGAGGCTGGTGACGCCATTGTCACGGGCCACGTACATGTACTCGGAGTTCAGCACCGCCCATTTGTCGTCGGCGTAGGCACAGGCGAAGGGCCGCTTTTCTTTCAGGAGGTCAATGCCGAAAGTATTGTTGACGTACGGCAGTTTCAGCATGCCCATGATGGTTGGAAACACATCCACTTGGCTGCCGAGTTGGTGCAGGTGTTGCGGAGCACCCAACAATTGCGGAGCATAAAAAAACAGTGGCGAGTGGAGGTAGCTGGTGGGCATGTCGTATCGCTTGTCGAGTGAGGTGCCGTGGTCGGCCACGAAGACGAAGATGGTGTTTTCGAACCAAGGCTTTTCGGAGGCCATTTTGAGGAATTTCCGCACTGACCAGTCCACATACTCTACCACACCAAGGACGGCGTCTTCGTGTTTTGGTTTAAAATATTTCGGGATGACGAAAGGCCCGTGGTCGCTGCCGGTCATGATAGCGGCAAAAAAAGGCTTCCCTTTGCCGTTCAGGCGGTCGAGGTCGCTAACGGCATGTTCGTAGAGGTAGTCGTCCGGCACGCCGAGGGCACTGAGGACACGGTCTGGCGGGTAGTCGTCCTTGGATACGATTTGGTCGAAGTCGTTGGCCTTCAGGAAGGCATTGATATTGTCGAAACCCTTGTCGTGGGTGGTGAAGTAGATGGTCGAGTAATCGTATTTTTTCAGGGTTGTGGAAATGCCGGACATCGGCACCACTTTGTCCAACGGGTGCTTGCGCTTCACCACTGGGTGCGAAAACAGCGTGGCGTACACCCCGGCAAACGTATGGATGCCAGCAGTGAAAATGCTGTCAAATGCAATGCTTTGTGTAGCGAGGCTATCCATGAACGGGGTGAGGTGGTCGGGGTTGCCGTAGCGGCCCATCTTGTTGGCACTCATGCTCTCCATGATGACCAGTACGACGTTGGGCTTGTTGGCCAGCGAGTCTGTAAAAATGACTTGTCGAGCTATTGGAGAGTCGAACTCCTGCGCCGTAGGGATATTGAGGTAGTGCTGCATGTTGCGTACCGCTTCCCCATCACCCATAAGCCGAACGTTTTTGGCGTCGGTCTTGGAGTTGACATAGCTTTTGGTGAAAGTATAGACCGGGTTCAGGCCAAGCATGTTGATGAACCCGTAATCGGAAGAATAGGCAGTGCTGGCTGCCAGATGCGACTGGAACGAGAATCGCCCCCATATTCCAAAAGCCATTAGCGCTGCGAAAACGGCAAACCACTTTATCCGGCTGCCCATCGCACTCTCGTCTGTTCGGTCCAAAGTATTGCGGAGCACCTTTGCGTTTCTCTTGAAAAAAAGGATAAAAAGGATAAAGAACGGAATGAGCGGCCAAACGTAG
>JAHEAS010000657.1:1823-2923 GCA_024642645.1 Saprospirales bacterium
CTTGGAATATCATCCCACTCAGCATGCTGGCGGAAGAATCGCCTTTGCCCGTCGAAATCATAACAGAAGTGCTGAGTCGGGTATAGAAATGGTGGAAAAACGGCAGGTCAGTCGCATGGATGAACAGCGCCGCAGCCATGCCAACCAGCACCAATCCTGAAACAATTCGATAGAGCAGTTTGCTGTTCCAGCCAGCTAATGCGTCAAGGGCCAACAGCAGAAACGGGACGGTGAGGAGGTAGCCCATTACCACCGTATCGAAGCGGAGCCCCATGAGAAATGCTTTGAAAACCAGCCAAATACCTCGGTCGGTGGGCAAAAAATGGAGTTGGTGAAACTCCTGTAACAATAAAATAAACCTGAAAATCGTGAATCCAAGTACGCCCAAAAGGTACACCCTGAGCAGGTACGTTAGTTGCCTGGGGAGTATGCTGGTTATCCCCCGTTCCTTAGTCAAATCCAATGTTGCGTCGCTCATTTTGTGCAAAATACTTATCGCTTACGCTTAATGTTGGTTGTCGCTTCTGTTCCGAACGAATGATAATCCTGTGCAAAAATAAGTAAAACCGTTTTGTACGTGCCCGTTTCCGCTATCCGATTTAGGAATTGGAGAAATCAGGCATTCTGTCGAGGTTCAAATCGAATATCCTCCGCTGTACTTATCGCTAATCCTTTGGCAGGAGCTAAGCAGTTGGCGTGCATTTTTTTAGAATTTTTAAAAACTATCTTGATGGGAATAGCCTCGGAACAGGCAATGGTGAAGGAAAAAGGTTTGAGGTATCCAGTGTTTCTATCCAACCCAATTGTTGATGGCAGCAACAATCTTGGCACCGAACACAATAGTGAGGGTCCATTTTGTAACGAAATAGACCAGAAAAATTATCAAAGCCTTTTTGCCGTGCTTGAGATAAAGCTTTTTGAGACGGTATTTGATTCGCATTTTAATACATTAGTTCAATGATGGTTAAACGCCTTGTACCGCTGATAGTTTAGCAAATAAAGGTCGTTGAACTTTTAACAGAATGCAGCATGGGGAAAATTAAAGGCAATCCGTGCAATCTGTCTTTTTTGCGAGTCCAAATATGGTCCATTTTAGGCAA
>JAHEAS010000658.1 GCA_024642645.1 Saprospirales bacterium
TGCCGTACAGGAGCTTTCTTACCTCCAAGAGCAGATTCTCGAAATCACTGAAAACAGTGGCGATGATCACGGTGGCGACTGGATGGACGATTCCAGCACCAATAATGATATCGAGTTTTTGAACAACATGGCCATTCGCCAGCGCAAGTACATCCAAGACTTGGAAAATGCGCTTATCCGTATCAAAAACAAGACTTATGGCATGTGCATGGTAACGGGCAAGCTCATCGAAAAACGCCGCTTGTTGGCCGTTCCTACTGCTACTAAAAGCGTGGAAGCCAAAGCTGCCGAGGCTGTGGAAGCACCCAAAAAGGCTGCTGAGAAGGCACCTATGTCGCTTGAGCAGGCTGAGAAAAAGGAAAAACTTCCGCCGGCTGCACCGAAAATCATCACAAAAGTCATTCGGAAATCCAAAACGCCGACAACGACTAAACCCGTCAACGTGGATGACGACGACCTCGACTTCGACTTCGATAAGGAATACTCCTACGATGGCGGAGACAGCAGCGACGACTCCTCCGACGACGACTTCGATAAGGGCAGCAGCGTAGAGCAATCGGATGCTTTCGATGACGGTAGCTTCAACGATATTCCAGACGACAGTGGTGGAGACGATGACGACTATTAGTCGAAGCTGTTTCTAAAAATAAGGAGAGGCGGCATTTGAACTTGGGTTCAGATGCCGCCTCTCCTTTTCCAGGCTTACCTAAGTTTTAAGAACTAGTGAAGCCTGTCAATTTCGTTTCATCAAGGTTTTTATCCAGAAAAGAGGATTCAACGCTTTCTTCCGTACCTCTAAATCGGCGTACATTTCTGCAATCATGTAAATGAGATTGGGGTTTCGGGCCACTCGGTTGGCAGTAAAATTGACAAGCCAAGGGCGGGCCATCAATTGCTGTATCCGATAGCTCATTTCCATCTCCTTGCCGAGCACACGAGCCACTCGCACGTCGTATGCATGCATTGTTTTTGCCGAAAAATCGCTGTGCAAAAGACATTGCTGTGCCTGTTCGGCAGCGATGACGCCACTATAAATAGCGTTCCCGATACCCTCGCCGCTTAGGGGGTCAATGAGGTGTCCAGCGTCACCCACCAGCATGAAATGGTCGCCGGAAAGCTGGCGCTGCTTGGAGCCGAGGGGTAGGCCGTAACCCGTGATTTTTCCCATCAGCGCTGCATTTTTGAATCGCTCCCGGAAATCGGGATGGTTGGTGATGATGTCCAACATGCCCTTGGTCAGGTTGTAGCGGCGTTTGCTGACGAAGTCGCTCCGCATGCCCAATCCCACGTTGGCATGGCCGCCCGGTAAGCCAAAAACCCAGAAGTAGCCAGGGTTGATTTCTTTTAAAAAATGGAGCTCGATGAAGCCGTCGGGGTGCAGGCCGGTCACATTTTTATAATAAGCTCGAACGGCGCCAGCGTGATGTTTTTCATCTTTTACCAAACCAACCTGATGCCGGGAGAAGGCGGAGTGTGCGCCATTGGCGACGATGAGTAATTTGGTTTGTACCTGAAAACTACCGTCGCCGTTAGAAACCAAGTAGCCGCCAGGCGTCCGCTCGTATTTTTCGATGGAAATGCCCTCGTGCAATTCAATGTTGTTCCGCAATTTCACTTCTTCTACCAGCCTGTTGTCGAAGTCCATTCTTTTGGAGACGAAGCCTTGTTTGGGGTCATTGATGGGGTCGTAGTTGGGTCGAAAGGGTACGTCTATGCACTTGCCATTGGGAGCGCCGAAGCGGATGCCCCAGACGCTGGACTGTTCTATCGTAGCCGCCTCGAAACGTTCGATGATGCTGGGGTCAATGCGCCGCAAGATGGTCACTGCCTTGCCACTGATGGCGTCGCCGCATATTTTGTCACGGGGAAAAATAGCTTTGTCCACGACGATAGAGGGGATGCCGAGTTGACTAAGTTTTAGGGCGGTGGCACAGCCACCAGGACCTGCACCTATGATGAGGATATCGGTTTTTTGCATGTCTTTGTTGTGATATAATAGCCGCTAGACAATAGATATTGGACATCACTTTTGAACGGTACTAGGTCTATTGTCTAAAATCTAATGTCCCAGCTCCCCACCTATTGCGGGGCGAAGATAAAAAAACGGGGAAGCGGCAGCACCACTTCCCCGTTTTCATTGCGAAGCAGCAAGGCTTATTCTGGCTCGAATCCAAGTACGATGTTGAACGTGGCTAGGCTCGAAATTTTATTGGTGGCGCTGAATTTGTCGAAACCAATACCGTAGTCAAAGCCAAGTACGCCAAACATCGGCAGGAAGACACGAAGACCGCCACCCACAGAACGTTTCATGTCGAAGGGGTTGTAGTCCCGAGCTTTGCGCCAAGCGTTGCTGCCCTGAGCAAACACGTGTGCATAAATGGTGGAGCTAGGGTTGAGCGACAACGGGTAGCGCAGTTCAAGCGTCACTTTTTGGTAAAGCGGCGTGGCGTTGATGTCGCTGGAGTTGCCTTTGAACTGATTGTTCTCATAGTCGCCCGGTTTGTAGCCTCGGCTGCTGATGATTTCGGTGCCAGTGAAATAGCCGAACTGCTGGTTATTGAGGCCGTCGCCACCCAATTGGAACCGTTCAAAGGGCGCAATGCCGATGTCCTTGTTGTAGGTGCCGAGGAAGCCGAATTTGGCGTCCGCTTTTATCACCAATTTGCCGACCAACGTCTGGTACCACTCGGCTGCTACTTTCCATTTATGGTATTCGAGGTACTTGTATCGCTCGCTCGGCGCCAAGTCGCCGTAGTCTTTGTTGCTGAACAAAGAGTAGGGTGGCGTGAGCTGCACAGAGAGCTGCACCCTAGAACCTTCTTGTGGAAAGATGGGGTTGTTGATGGTGGTACGGGCAATGGTCTGCGTGATACTGAAGTTCCTGAAATTGCCTTCTGAAACTGTTTCGCCTTTATCTGTACG
>JAHEAS010000056.1 GCA_024642645.1 Saprospirales bacterium
CGCAGCCAACGAGCCAACGAGCAGGAAGGAATCGATTACTATTATACTAACGTGCAGGCATTCAAGCAGCTTATTGAACAGGATGCTTTCCTCGAATGGGAGGAAGTTTACGAAAACCAGTTCTACGGAACGCTGAAAACTGAGGTCGAACGTCTCTGGGCTGAGGGTAAGCACGTGATTTTTGACATAGATGTAAAAGGAGCAATGAACGTAAAAGAAGCCTATCCTGAGCGGTCACTTACCATCTTTATCAAGCCTCCTTCTGAAAATGTACTGCTCGAACGCCTAAAAAAAAGAAAATCTGAAAGCACAGAAAGCCTTCAAAAACGTATCGCCAAAGCGACTTTTGAACTTACCTTTGAGGATAACTTTGACAAAGTGCTGGTGAACGACGATTTGGCGGTCGCATTGAAACAGGCCGATACAATCGTTGGGGCATGGCTGGACACTATCGATAACTGACCCCGTTTCATTTTCTATGGAAACCCTGACCACACAAGGCATCCGAATCAGTGTAGAGCCTTTCTACCTGCCGCATGAATCCATTCCGATTCAGCACCGCTATGTTTTTGCTTACCGGGTTACCATCCAAAATCAAAGCTCCGAAACGGTGCAATTGCTTCGCCGCCACTGGCACATCATTGAATCAAACGGCGTTCGACGTGAGGTGGAAGGAGAAGGTATCGTTGGGCTACAACCTGTGCTAGCTCCTGGAGAAAGCCATCAGTACACCTCTTGGTGCCCACTGATGACAGATGTTGGCAAGATGTATGGTGAATTTCAAATGATACGCATCTCAGACGAAGCAAAATTTAGTGTCAAAATACCTGAGTTCAAGCTGGCGCCTCCGTTCAAGATGAACTGATTCATTCCCTAAAACTAAAAATGCCGTGCCTCCAAAGAAGCACGGCATTTTTAGTTTTAGGGAATGAGCATTATTGTATCAGTTCGTACTTGAACTTTACCCGCTCAAAAATAGGCGCATCAATTTCCGGGTCGATGTTTTTAAGATAAACATCCACGTCACTGGTGTCGCTCTCGTCTTTTTTGTTGCTGTCAAAAATGACTTTAATCCAGCCTTTCTCTCCCGGCTTCACAAGGCTTGGGCCGAGTTCGTAACTCGTACACTCACAAACACTTACAATGTCAATGTCCAGCGGCACATCACCCAAGTTCGTGAAGTGGAAAGTGTACTCCTTCAAATCGCCTTTTTTTATCTGCCCCATGTCGTAGATACGGGTTTCGAACTGCATGATAGGCAAGCCCTTCAGGTCTTTCTTGCCATAAAGTGAAGACAGTTTGTCAATGATGATGCTGTCTTTTTCCACTGGCGCAAAATCCAATTTGATGGGGGCAGGTTGAATGCTATCGCCGCCCGGAGCATTGCCTCGACGGTTACGATTTGGAGCTGGTTTGCGGCCTGACGCAGGTTTCTTTTCTTCCTTTTTAGGTTCAGCCACCGGTGCATTTGGATCTATCTTGCGGTTGCCAATTTGAATGAGCTGCTCCTCTTCGATGGTGATGCTTGTAGGACCGGAAAGAATTTTGAACTCCGTGCGACGGTTAAGTTGGTGAGCGTCTTCAAATTTCACGCTGTCAGGCAACAGGGCATTGATGTACTCTTCTGTCAGCACGTCGCCCACTTTCAGGTATGGGAATTTGGCATTGGCCTTGGAATCAATCGTTTTGGGCTGTGTTTCACCATAGCCCTTCGCTTCAATGCGGGCACGAGGAATGCCTTTGCCAGTCAGCCAGCGGCGGGCTGATTCAGCTCGGCGTTGGGACAGACTGTTGTTGGACTGGTCGGTACCTCGTGCGTCCGTATGTGAGGATAGCTCGATGACCATGTCCGGATAGGTATTCATCAGGTCAAAAATCACTTGCAAGTCGCCCTCTGCTGGTGGAAGGATTTTATCGTCATTAAAGTCGTAAAGGATATTTTCAAGCACAAAAGGCTCGTTCCGTACGATTTTCTTCACGATACGTCCTGGCTTCAAGTTCAATCTTTCCTTGTAGCTTTTTGAGTCAAAAAGGCCAACCGTGTTGAAGCGAACGGTGTCGTTTTCGTAGTTGTCAGCCGAAGCGATAATTATGTAAGAGCGATCAAGTTCCAGCACGGCATCGTAGTTGTTCGAAGTACCGTTTGTTTTGGTTTCAACCGACTTGGGGTTCTCGCCTTGAAGTTCTATCAGCTCAAAAGTCACACCCGAAAGGGGTTCTTTTGTTTCGAGGTCAAACGCTGTGGCAAGTACGTCCGCATCGATTTTCTTCAAAAGCACATTGTAAATATCGTTGCAGCAAGTCTTGCTGTGCACGCTGCGGCTGCCCTCTGCTATCCGATTACTGGCCAACAGGCCATTGTAACCCTCCTTGTCAAGCATGAAGTAAAGGTCGTCAACACTGGAGTTGTAGCCTTTGCCCATGTTGGTAGGCTTGCTCCACATGGTGCCATTCCAAGTGCTCATAAAGATATCGTAGCCGCCGAGACCAGGATGGCCCTCCGAACTAAAATACAAGACGCCATCCCGATAGAACGGCGTGTCTTCATTGCCAATAGAGTTTAATTTCGGGCCAAGATTCACGGGGTCGCCATACTGACCATTGCCCTTGTACGTTGAGTAGTAGATATCATACCCACCTTGACCACCCTCCATGTCCGACACAAAAAACAGTACCTCTTTACCGAAAAGCTCACCGACACAAGGCGATTTGGCAACGAAGTCGCCATTTACACCTTTCACCTCGTTGGCTGCCCCCCAAGTGCCGCCATTGTTTTCACTCATGTAAATTTTGCTTTCCTTGAGGAGATGACCATCCAGCAACTCCCGGTTGAAAAACATCCGCTTGCCGTCCGGTGAGATGGAGTTGTTTACATTGAAAAACTCGGGACGGTTCACGTTTTGGTCAAGCGCCTCTGGTTTTCCCCAACCTTTGTCACCCTTTGTAGACTTGTATATTTTTGAGAAATAATCACCACTTTCTTCGTCGGCTTTGACGCCCAAGTCAACCTTGGTCTTGCCGTCATCCACTGGCTTTTGATTGACTTCAATGATGTCGTCACCGACCAGTGCAGCAAAATACATTTCCTTGTTGTCAGCACTCAAAAACGGTGAGTACTCTGAGTTTTTGCCATTGATTTCCTTGCCGCCGTGTGTGATGGTCACGCCGTCCACAGGCTTGGCCACCCGGCCAAACTCACAGCCTACCTTCTCCAACTCGGCCAGTTCCTGCCGCACCGGGTCCTTTGAAATGCTGATAAACTTGTTGAATTCCTCGATGGCATCGTCGTATTTCTCGTTCATCTTCAAAGAGCGAGCGTACTCAAAGCGCTTGTCTTGGTACTCGTCCACTTTCTTGTTTTTCCGAGTGGGCTTCAATGCCCGGACGTACCATTTTTCGGCGTTTCTGTAGTCCCGTAACACATAGCTCAGGTCGGCGATGATGATGGCCATTTCAATTTCCTTCGACTCGTCGTAGGCCTTCTCGTACCATTCGAGCGCCCGGTAGTAGTCTTTTTTCTCCATTTGCTCCTCCGCCGTCTGCACCATCATTGCATAGGTAGGTCGGTTGAGCGGCTGTCCTATGGCGGCGAATGTGCCGGACAGCAGGAGCATTATAGTTAGGATATTATTTTTCATAATTTCTTCTGATTGATTTTTTTGCTGATTCCGTTTTTTGAGTGCCTTCGAGCTTGTGCTTCTCACGCTCTTTTTTAAAGATGCGGGCAAAGAATAACGGGTTTCACATCTGGTTTCTTGTAAATCTTGCCCGTATAATAGGCGGCAATTTCAAAACCACCCTGGTGACTGTTCGCTTCGCTCAACGCAGAGAGCGTAAAGTCGTAGCCCAGCGCCACTTTGAAGTCTTTGTAGTCCAGTCCAAGGAGCAACTGAGCAGAGTCGCCGACCCGGTAACCGAGGCCACCGTTCAGCTTGATGTTCTCAGCGGGCTTGAGCCAGTAGCCTGCCCAAACATGTCCCTGAAACTGCTTGGCTGGGCTGATATTGGAAAAGTAAACCTCTGGTGTCAGCGTCCATTGTTTATTCAGCGCAGTGTTGAGTTGGGCATGGGCGATAAGCCGCATGTTCAGGTCCACATTTGACCCTCCAAAATTGTAGTCGGTTCCCGGTGTGGTGATGTGCCTTGCCGAAACGCCGAAATTGTAGTCCGTAGTTTTGTTAGCCTTTGATTTGAAAAGCAAGCCAAGGTTAATATCAGAAAAGTCTTTTTTCTTGTCTGAGTTGTTTCCGGGACCGGGTGTGCTACCACCGCTTTGAAATATCAAATCTGTCGTTGCAGCACCGGGCATGTTTGCTAATTGTTGCGACAGAAGGTCTTCTGGCAAATAGCCATTGAGGTTCTTTATTTTTCTACCCACCTTTCCCCACTGCACGCCAAGGGTCAACACATTCTTGCTTTTTTTATCGAGTGCCAAATGAAAAGCACCGCTTAACTGGCCGGCGGATGTCGTCAATTTGCCATCGCCCGCTGCATCTTGAAAAACGAGTAATCCGACGCCAATCCAGTGGCGCTTGCCAATCATCAAAATTGGGGCATCCACAAAAATAGTTGGCGTGGAATAAGCGGACTTACCAATGGCCGTCCGTGCTTGGTCACGGTAAAGTCCCCCAATGCGGAACGTCCCCTCGTAGGCACCCGAGAACGCCGGATTCATGTGCAGGGGGTTCATGTAGAAAAGCGTGTTGTGCAGGTCTTGGGATTGGAGATGGCCAACGCCACCAAGCATGACAACGAGGAGTAAAATTGTTTTTGTCAATCTCATGTTCGAAAAAAATTTATAAGGATTCGAGGGCCGTTTGGCAAAAGGCCGAAAGATAGAATTTCTTCTTCAAATTAGGTTAAAACTCGCTGCAAGATAGGCGTTAAAGCTGGCTCGACAAGTCCGTTTATTCCCCCTTTTGCACAGCGAAAGACAGTTTTTGCTCAAGTGACCAAAATTTTCAAAGGGTTGCTTGCCGAACTATTTTTTCAATATCCTGCTCGTTCATACACCGGAAATGCCCCTTTGGGCAAGTTTGGTGGCCGATTTTTGAGCACGGGCGGCACGATAATCCTTCCACCTCAAAACTTGTATTTTGGTCAGGGTTGGCTGTGCCATAGTACGGGGCCATGCCTAGCGCAGGTACAGTATTGCCCCAAATAGACAGTATTTTTTGCTGAAAAGCTGCCGCAATATGCATCATGCCCGTGTCGTGGGTGATGACAAGTGACGCACGCCGCAGTACTTCCGCCGACGCCTGCAACGACAATTTTCCACACAGGTTCGTGACATGGTTGCCACTTTGCGCCGCAATGATTTCCCCTTCAGCAGCCTCTTCATTACCGCCCAGCAGCACGACTGGCTGGTGCAACTGCTGACAGATTTTCACGATTTTTGCCGTCGGCAAACGCTTGGTTTGGAACTGGGCACCGATGGCAACAGCTAGGTATGGGGGATAAGGTATGGGGGATGAGAGATGGGGCTCCGAAGTGAAAAAATCCAAGCCTTGGCCGTCGTTTTTTATACCCAGTAGTGAGGCGGCAGCAAGGTAGCGGTCAACGATATGCACTTTGGGTAAACGGTTGATTTTCAAGGCAGTTAGCAGCCATTTTTCAAAATTCAACTTGTCGAAAGAGCGCCATTTTGCCCCCCCAAGCAAGCCCAACCGAACTTGCAGCGTTCGCAGGTTTTTGTGCAAATCAACGACATGGTCGTATCCCTCGCTGCGCAGGTCGGGCAACACTTCAGACACGTTTTTTTTGATGGTAAAAATGCGGTCAATATGCGGGTTAGCCTCCAGCAAGGGCAGGAATTGTTGTTTTGTCAGGTAATGGATTTCGGCGCCCAACTGTTGTTTCAGACACCTAACCACGGGCGTCGTCAGTACGATATCGCCAATGGAAGAAAAGCGGATGATGAGGATTTTTTTCAATAAAAATCAAGTGAAAAAGCAAAAGTGCAAAGGCAAAAGTAAGCGTATGCAGGTAAGCAAAAGCCAGTATTGTCGCACAATATTAGATTTTGGGGAAAGTCTAAAAAAGTGTCAAATTTCGGCTCCACATTTTACTTCCTCCTTCTTCCTTCAAAATCAAGGATTTGCAGCTACAGGTTCACTCGGAGCTGCCATTGGCGAAGCTGCAGGTCTGGCAAGTGGCTGTACTGGCTCCGGCATCCAGTCAAGGAGTGGTGCAGGGCGGCAGATGGTGAGGCTTTCGAGGTCTGCGAGGCTACCGTTGAAAACATTGAAGTCCACGTCGCCAGCGATACCGTGAAGGCGGCCCCGATTGCCATATTGCCAAAAGCTCCAGGCATTGCCATCAGCAATTTCAGGTGACCAGAGGCTGGTGTACCGTGCCACCCAGACTGGGTAACCGCTCATTTGATTAGCGAGGTACTGGTTATAAAATTTTTGGTTGGAATAGACAATGGGTTTTACCTTGTAGGCATCCTCCACTAGCGCGAGCCAGTCTTTTACTCCTTGAGCCACGTGTTCAACTGGGTAGCCGTCCGCCACTTCTACATCTAAAACGGGAGGGAGGTCGCCATGCTGAAGGTCAACAGTGGAAAGGAAATTTCGGGCCTGCAACGCCGCTGGAACACCGGGTCGGAAAAAGTGGTAGGCACCCCTAAGTATTCCCGCCGCCTGCATGGCATCCCAGTTTTTACAAAAAAGCGTGTCCTGCATGGATTGCCCTTCGCTGGCTTTTACAAAGGCAAAATGCACATCCTGTGCGGCGACCTGTCGCCAATCAATCTTCTTTTGGTAGTGCGAAACGTCAATCCCATGAACCCCAAAGCCCTCCTTCCGAACTGTTTGTTCGTTGCAGGCAGCCAAAAAGGCCAAGGCCCCGAGTAGGATAAATTTACTTTTCATGGTTTGACACAAAATCGTTTCACTCTGTTATCTAACGCAAGATATTTAATTATGGCTGTGCAAGAACGTAAAAAAATAAATTCGGCACGACACAAATTGGGGAGTTTAAACCTTTACTAACAAGGCCAAGTGCAAAAATGTCGCCGAACCACGCTTTTGTGTCGCCAAACTAGGCTTCTTGGCAAAGATGGTTTTGCCGAAAAGCCTTCTTACCTTTATTTATCTCAAAAAAAACTTTTCAAATAATACATACCACTACCTATCTTTCCCGCCCAAAATATCGCCATCCCCTAAAAATGCCAAACGAACGGCCCTTTCCTTTTGAAGCATTAACTGAATTCTTTCATTAAATCTAAACATACAAACATGAGTAACATCAATGGAAAATGGCAGCAAGACAATAGCTATGATGCCATTGTCATTGGCAGTGGTATCAGCGGGGGCATTGCCGCCAAGGAGTTGTCAGAGAAAGGCTTGAAGACCTTGGTACTGGAAAGAGGCCGAATGGTAAAACATATCGAAGACTATCCGACCGTGAATATGGCTCCATGGGACTTGCCCTTTCGGGACAAGGTGCCCCAAGACGAAATTGACAAGCACTACCAGAAGCAAAACCGCTCCGGCTACACCGTCCGTCAGGGCTGGAAACATTGGTTCGTGAAGGACGACGAGCATCCCTACACCGAAGTTAAGCGCTTCGATTGGATGCGGGGCTACCACGTCGGCGGTCGCTCCATCACTTGGGGGCGGCAGAGCTATCGCCACAGCGACTTGGACTTTGAGGCCAACGCCAAAGAGGGTATCGGCGTGGACTGGCCCATCCGCTACGCAGACCTTGCCCCGTGGTACTCGTACATTGAAGAGTGGATTGGCGTCAGCGGCTCCAACGAGGGGCTGCACCAACTACCCGACGGCAAGTTTCAACCAGCCATGGAAATGAACTGCGTAGAAACTGACATGAAGGGCAAAGTGGAAGCTAAATTCGGCGACCGAAAAATTACGATGGGCCGCACGGCACATATCACGGCAGCTACCGAGGCGCAAAAAAAACTGGGCCGTGGCAACTGCCAGTTCCGCAACCTCTGCATGAGGGGCTGTCCGTTCGGGGGTTATTACAGCAGTAACGCAGGCGGATTAAAAGCTGCAGAACTGTCCGGTAACATGACCCTGCGCCCCAACTCCATCGTCCACTCCATTATTTATGATGAAAAAACCGGCAAGGCCAAGGGGGTGAAAATCCTCGATGCCGAAACCAAACAGGAGATGGAGTTTTACGCTAAAATCGTCTTCGTAAATGCCTCGGCGTTCAACTCTACTTGGATTTTAATGAACTCTATCAGCAACCGCTTCCCCAACGGCATGGGCAACGACAGCGACCAACTCGGCCGCAACGTGATGGACCACCACTTCAAAGCGGGTGCCAGCGGCAAATCGGAAGATTTTGGTGACAGATACTACTCTGGCCGCCGGGCCAACGGCATTTATATTCCCCGTTTCCGCAATGTGGATGCTAAAACTAAGCGCAACGACTTTCTGCGAGGCTATGGCTACCAAGGCGGTGCCAGCCGGGAAAGCTGGCAAAGCCTGGTGGCCGAGATGGGTTTTGGCAAATCATTCAAAGATGAAATGCACGAGCCCGGTCAGTGGCAAATGGGTATCAACGGTTTTGGCGAAATGTTACCGCACCCCGACAACCGTATCACCCTGAACAAGGACGTGCTGGACATTTATGGCATGCCTACGCTCACCATGGACGTCCAAATCCGGGAAAACGAACTGGCCATGCGCAAGGACATGGTAGTCAGCGCCGTCGAGATGCTGGAAGCCGCCGGGCTAAAGGACGTAAAAGGCTATGACAACGAGTACGCTCCAGGCCTAGGCATCCATGAGATGGGCACCGCCCGCATGGGCAAAGACCCGAAAACGTCTGTGCTGAACAAGTGGAACCAAGTGCACGCTGTACCCAACGTATTTATGACCGATGGCGCAGCAATGACTTCTGCGGCCTGCGTAAACCCGTCACTGACCTACATGGCACTGACGGCAAGAGCCTGCGATTATGCAGTGAAGGAATTTAAAAAAGGGAATATCTAATTGGGTTGAATAGGGTTGATGAGGTTGATAAGGGTTGATTTTGGCCCCCATCAACTTCATCAACCTCATCAACCTTCATCAACAAAAGAAAAATGAACAGAAGAGATGCCATAAAACAAGCTTCCATCCTGCTGGGCGGGGTGCTTTCTGCCAGCGCCATTTCGGGCGTGATGGCTGGTTGCAAGGCCGAGCCAAAAATTGACTGGTCACCCAAATATTTCACCACCGAAGAAGGTGGCTTAGTGGAGGCCATCGTGGAGCGAATCATACCGAAAACGGACACGCCAGGTGCCAAAGACGCCGGGGTACACACATTCATTGACCAGATGATGGCGGAGTTTTACCAAGAAAAAGACAAGGCCGCCTTCAAGGATGGGCTTAACAAAGTGGAAGCCGAAGCAAAATCCGCTCATGGCAAATCCTTTGTGTCACTCACACCAGCGCAACAGGACGAGGTACTCACCAAATTCGACAAAGAAGCCTACGACCCTAGCCGCAAAAAGGACGACCCCCCACTTTTCTTTAAAAACATGAAGGAGCTTACAGTGTTGGGCTTTTGCACTTCGGAGGTGGGTGCCACCGAGTTTTTGAAATACGACCCAGTACCTGGGGCTTACCACGGCTGTATTCCGTACAGCGAAGTGGGGGCGGCTTGGGCTACTTAACTGAGCAGGAATTAACAATAGCTTACAATTTTTGCAAGCTACCTTAGGCCAAGTGGTGCGTGAGTTTCTCCGCCACTTGGCCTTTTTAGTTTCCCAAAAACTCCATCAGCGCCGTGCCCAAAATCGAAGTTCATCCCGTCACAAAATTTTAAGGATACTTTTTACAATCAAAAAAAGCGTGCATGTACTACTTTTCCCCAACTTCGCAATTCATCAATACCAAAATCATATGCACCTGCTCACCAAAATCCTAGTCTCCGTCGTCGCCATCGAACACCTGTATATTTTATGGTTGGAAATGTTCGCTTGGGAAACCCGTGGAAGGAAGGTTTTCCGAGGCTCGCTACGGCAGGATATGTTTGGCCCAACCAAGGTACTGGCCGCCAATCAGGGGCTATACAACGGCTTCCTCGCAGCCGGGCTGGGCTGGTCACTGCTCATCGGAGATGCAGTTTGGGCTAAAAACGTGGCTATGTTCTTCCTCGGATGCGTCATCGTGGCGGGCATTTACGGGGCGCTCACGGCGAGCCGTAAGATATTTTTTGCACAGGCTGTTCCGGCCATCATCGCATTCATCGCCTTGTTGTTAATCCATTGATTATCAAGATGCTGCATATAAAACGCACCGATTCCAACGACCCTGATTTTGCCCCACTTGTACGCCTACTCGATGCCGATTTGGCGGAGCGAGACGGGGACGAACACGTTTTTTACGCTCAGTTCAACAAGGTGGTAAGCATCCGCCACGTCGTGGTGCTTTATGAAAATGAGCGGCCTGTTGGCTGTGGCGCCTTCAAGCCGTTTGATGAAGATTCGGTGGAAATCAAACGGATGTACGTACTGCCGGAGCTGCGGGGTCAAGGTTTTGCTTCGCAAATTTTGGAAGAATTGGAGCGGTGGGCAGCTGAATCCAGTTTTAGCCGCTGCGTGTTAGAGACGGGCAAAAAACAGCCGGAAGCCATTTCGCTCTATTTAAAAAGTGGATATGCGGTCATCCCAAATTACAGGCAGTACGCTGAAGTTGAAAACAGTGTTTGTTTTGAAAAGCACTTGGCCAAAGCGCGTTAAGTTTTGGCAAATCTATAGCCGCCAAAACGTTGGATAATAAGTCCTTTTTTTTAATCGCCCATTATCTGCCATGTCACGACATCTGATTGCTGGTATTCTTTTCCTTTCACTATCCGTGCTGACTTTCGTTCAGTTCCGGCT
>JAHEAS010000659.1 GCA_024642645.1 Saprospirales bacterium
GCTGGAAGGTCATATCGTTCAACTGGTCATCAGTGGAATAGGCGAAGGCGGTGGCCTGTATTTCCATACGGATGGGAAAGCCTTTGGTCTCGCCGTGAATGGCACCTGCGCCTTCGTCGTTGTAAATCCAGAAAACCATTTGATCGGGGAACATGGGCTGGTAATCGCAGCCATTCATGTTTACAGTAGGAAAATCGCCGTCCAGCGGCTCGTAGCTTCCATCGCCATCTTGGTCGTAAAAGCCCGCCAAACCTTGGTCGGTATTCGGCAGGTCAAATCCATGCACCTCTGAAAAATAAGGGTTGCCCCTCCCTGGCCAGCCTTTCACGCTCAGGGGGATTTCAGATTCCAAATAGGCTTGCTGTCCATCAATGGCTTGCTGGTATTTGCTCAAATGCTGTTGGATGTCCGTCCCTTTTATTTCAAAATGGCGGTCCCAATCGTTGCAGGTCTGGGGGTCGGTGATGCCTTCGTCGGGGGTGAGCGGGCCGGGCCAGTAGTCGCTGCTACCGCCATTGTTGCCGTAGGTTTGGCAAGCCATTTTCAGGTTGCCGCCGTTGTCGTAGCCACCCATCCAGATGCCTGCGGCAAAAATGGCAGAGACTTCGGGCTGGCCGGGCAGCGGTTTTGGCACCACGTATTTTCCATCGCTCCTATCCCACCAAATATCTCCGCCCGTGAGCAGCCGGGCCCGCACGTTGTTGATGTCCATGTCAATCTGGGCTTGGGCGGTGGTGCAGCCAGCACGGTAGTTGACGGCAGGTGTAGGTACGCCGTTTTTTTTGGGTAGCCGGAGCGGTTCTCTTGAAAAAGCGGGGCTGAGGAAGAAGGAAAGAACTCCCAGAATGGATAGCCGTGTCAGGTTCAGATTCATGGCTTTTCGATTTGGTGAAAATAGCCGAGCAAGGCCAATGAGGGTGAACTCATTGCAGAGCAGGGGACAGCATTTTTACAGGAAAAAAAAGCGAAAGCGGAACGTTGGTTTCAGAAAAGAAAAATGGTGAAGCCGCTCAAGTTGGCGGCTTCACCAAGTATTTTACAGGCTGATGCGCACAGAAAAATTGTGCGTGCCACTGTAAATCTTCGTCGTACGGTAGGCGTAATCAATTGCGATGTGTGGGGCATTTTCCTTTTTGCTGGTAGGCACATTCAAAGTTGCGCCAGCAGCGATGCCAGTGTACAATGGTTGGTCGTTGAACTCGTTGGTGGATTTAGAAACTTGGCCAAGGTCAAGTTTGTAACCTGCACGAAGCATCACCAATTCATTGAAGGAAAACTCAACGCCACCGCCAATTTGGTCCTCCGAGAAGGCATTGGAAGTGTAGTTGCCCGCTACGGTTAGGCGGTTGTTGCCAACCACATAGTAGTCGTAGGACAAGCCTATGTTAAGTACAGACTGCATCTCAAAACTTGTCGCACGCTGGTTGGTCACCAAGCCGTGGTCGCCGTCGAAGCCGGGGATTTCAATGGACTGAGACAAGCCCTCGCCACGGAACTGCATCCGACCACCGACGTTACGAAGTGAAATGCCGAACTTAAAGTTATCACGTTCGCCAGTTACATACTGAACACCTGCATCCATGCAAATGCCAGTGGCGTTTACGTCTTCAACGCCTTCGGAAACTGCACGGCCCAAAACACCTACAGATACTTTGTTCTCGAAGGTATGTGAGAAGCCAAGTCCGATGTTGACAAAGCGAGGTGAAAACGTGCTGCCAGTACCTTCTGGTTGGAAGGTGGTGGTGCGTTGGATATCACCGAAATCGAGGGTCATGATGCTGAGACCGATTGCGCTGTTCGTGCCAATTTTTTGCGCAAGGCCAATCGCATTTGTGGTTATACCGGTACCCCTGAGGTACTCGGAATGGCCAAAAATCACCTCAGTTTTGTTAATCCTGGAAAGTCCAGCGATGTTGAGCATCATGGACTCTACGCCCGTTACCATCGAAGTGGTCATAGAGTGTAAACCTGCGCTTCTGGCCCATGGGTTCATGAGCAGTTCAGGAGCACCAGCCTCGCCCTGCCGGTCAGGGTTGCCTGCTTGCACTCCTGTTGCAGTCATCGCCAACAACGCCAAGGTGAGAAAAAGGTATAATGACTTATTCATAAAATTTTCTTTGAATTTGATGAAGAGAATGGAGTTCGGTTCCGGCAATTCAGGTGGTGAAAACCACATCCTTGCCGGAACCGAAAAACCAAGTTCTTGCTGATTTTTTTACAAGCCTGTCGGGTCATATTGGCGGGTAATGCCAAAGAACTTCAGGGTGCGCTCGCCGAGGTCGTAAGCGTTCACGTGAACGAGGTAAACCCCAGCAGAAATCGGAATGCCTTTGCTGTTCTTCAAGTCCCATTCGATATCTGGGATGATCTGAGAATTAGGCGTTCCAGAACCATTGGACATACCAGGAAGTTCGTCCCGGTTGTATTGACGGATGAATTTCCCATCCAGCGAGTAAATCGTGACGATGCACTTTGCTGGCAGGTTGGTAATTTTCACCACGTTTGACAAACGGCCGTCTTCATAGTCGGAGAAGGCATAGTACGGGTTAGGCACCATGTTTATCTTGTCCAATGCCTCATTAACACCTTCTTGGCTCAATGCTTCTGCTTGCTTGCCAGCAAGTTCAAATTCATAGGTTGGGTAACCGTTAAACTCACCCGTACCTGTTTCAACAGCATAAGAATTGTCCACCCGCAGCTTGATAGTCAGGTCGTTTGGAATAAGCCCATCCTTGTAAGACAAAAATTGAGTGCCCGTATTCAGCAAAGGCAATCCTGCCCAAGTGATGCGCTTCAAGCCGTTCACTTTCTTGATGTCAGACTCGTTCGGGTCAAACCTTCCACGGAGGTAAGCACATTCATCGTAGTCTTCCGTGGTCACATATATGAAGTGTTGGCCACCAGCATACC